>CAYGYF010000001.1:0-42096 GCA_964354065.1 uncultured Dehalococcoidia bacterium
GCTTCGCCTGGTAGTCCGCGTAGAGGGGCGCACGCTTCGCCTGGTAGTCCGCGTAGAGGGGCGCAAACTTCGCCTGGTAGTCCGCGTAGAGGGGCGCACGCTTCGCCTGGTAGTCCAGCTCGGCGATCCCCGTCAGCAGTAGCGACGGTGCTTGTTCCTCGCGGCGCGGGGGCCCGGCATGGGACACGAACTCGATCAACATATCTGCGTCGGCCCAGTGTTCCGCTGCGAATGCCCGCAGTAGTGGGGCACACGCCGGCCCCAACTTCGCCAGCACCTCCTGCTCCACACCTCCATAGCCCCATCGTCGGAACTCAAAGTCGTACTCTGCCTCGCAGAACTTCTCGGCGGGATACTGCTTCGAGGCCAGCAGGCGAAGCGCGGAATGACTGCGGACGCCATCCTGTCGATAGACTCGCCGTTCACTGACCAGTACCGCTCCCAACTGACACATCAGTCCCTCACCTCCTCCTCCGGGCTTTGGGCACCCCTCGCGAGGCCCCCGCGCCCTTGACAGCAGACTACGAGGTCCGTCACCCGGCACCGCCGGGGCTGCGTCAACCCGGCGACGCCGGGGGAACGCCGAAGTCGATCGCCACTCCGACACACGGAATCAGGAAGAGATAGAGCCGCCGCTTCGTGCGGTTGTAGTAGGCTCCGACCCACAAGTCGAACCAGGCCGCGACGATGAGAAACCGACCCCATCTGAACTCTCTCATGGTGCCTCGCTTTCAGAGATAGCCGACCCGGCCGGGCCGCCGCGAAGGGCGCGCTGAATTGCTCCGCGGACGGCCCGGCCGGGCGCCGAATGAGTGCGGCCGGCCGCGGGGTTGGGTCCTGCTCTGCGGGGTGCCGCGGCCGGCTGTGCTTCACCCTGATCGTGGAGGATGGGATGAATGATCGCCGAGGGGCTACTATCTCGCGTAGACTCGGTGCTGTTTGCCCGCGAGAAGAGGCCAGCAGCCGATGAGCACCTGTAAGCACCTGGCCCCTGCTCCCTGCTCTCGTCCCTACGCGACTGCGGATTTGCACTACCGCTCGCGCGCCTGCCCCGTGGGCTACCCTCACCCCTCGGCGAAAGATAACTGCGGCCGGGCCGTCCCGGGCCCGGCTTTGCGTCTGCCCCCGTCACAGCTCGATAGGCCCTCTCCTCTCGCTGTTGCAATGCCATTGGAGGCGCGACGGCTGGCTGCGATCCGCCATGGGACTGGACTGCGATTGTGGTGCGGGCCGCCGCGATCATGCCTCTGCCTTCGCCGCTCGCGCGGACAGCCGATTCAGCGCCGCGATATGCACGGCCATGGGCCGCCGTTCCCCCCGGAGCCACCGCTCGACGGTGATCTGGTGGACGTGCAGGCGCGCCGCCAACTGCGCCCTGCTCCATCCGAGAGCATCGAGGAGAGCCAGTATATCGGGTCCTGACCACCGTGCCATTCCGACCACCTCGCCTGTCAGCATACACACCTGTACCACACCTGTCAAGAGATTTCTCACGGAAAGAAGCCCCCGGTGGCGAACCGGGGGCCGGGCCCCACACGATACTCGACGGCCTCCTACGGCTGCTTCGGGGCGAACCTAGTGACGAATGCCACGCCGAGCGATCCCCACCACGCGACAGTGCCGACGACCAGAGCCTGCTCAATGGCCTGGGGTCGGGTCAGGCCGGCGGTGGCGAAGGCGTGGCTCGCCGCGATGCTGTAGGCGAGGATCGCCGCGACGAGCACGGTCCAGCCGCTACGCATCGTCAGGATCTGGGACTTGAGGCCGCCGACCGCGAGCATCACCACCGAGGCGATGACGGCCGCAGTGGCCAGGTACTGACCAATGTCCACGAGTCCGTCTCCTTTCTGGCGGTCTCTGCCGCCGCGTCACGAAAGGCCGAGAGCCTTCCGCACTTTCGCCAGCGCGCCGGTCATCGCCGCCAGCAGTGCCCGATCGACGCCGGCCTGCTGCTCCGAGGTGAGCGTGCGGCACACCTGCTTGAATGCCGGCTGCCGCTTCACGCTATCAACCAGCACCTCAGCGGTCGGCAGGAGCGCAGCGTACCTCTCCCGCAGGGCGGTGATGATGGCCGCCACCTGGTCATGCGTCTGCCCGGCGAACTGGTCGAGCACCGCCTGGAACGCCTTGAGCGCGACCTTCGGAACGCCGAGATCCAACAGCCTCTTGCTCAGGATCGACATGCTATCCTCCCCACTGCACGTGACAACCCTCGCCTGCCCACGCGGTGCCGCCCGCATAGTCCCGCAGGCCTAGCTTCAGCGCCTCCTGCCGGAGCGCCACGTAGAACTGCGGCCACTCCCACCCGCGGCGCGTGCTGATGATGTCGGCCGCCTTGCCGGGGGTGTGCCGACTCCGATGAATCCACGTCACCGGCTTGCGCTTAAAGTCGTGGGTCCGGCCCACGCCATAGAGCCAGTCCTGCCGCTCCTGCGTCCGCCGCGCCTCGTACAGTATCGGGTCGAATCCACGCCCCACCATCGCGGCGAGCAGGGCCTCCACCTTCGCGCGAAAGGGTGCCCAGAGCGAGGCGAGGTCGGTCTGGCGTTTCGGTTCGGGTAGTGTGGCCATTATCTACCTCCTCATCAGCACCGCGATCACGCCGCCTAGAATCGTCAAGAAAATACCCGAGACGATCTTCTCCAGGCGATTCAACCGTCCCGTGCAAACCGGACATCGTTCCCGCAGAATGGTGCAAAGCTTTGCCACCTCCACGGTCAAGTCGCCTACCTGCCGTTCCAGTTCAGTCGTCATCGTTCACTCTCCCGGTCGAATGTCGTTACTGCCCTGCGCGCCAGGCCGCGATGCCCGGCTGGTATCTCCGCACGTCCAAGTCCTTCGCGTACAGCTCCACGTAGGAGGAGCCGTAGGTGCGCGTCGCGTAGTTGAGGCCATCAGCCGGTGTGCCGGTCGCCTTGCTCGGATCGCGGAACGGCGCGCACCAGGTCTGCAGCGCCTGGAACCGCACAGGGATGCCATGCTGCGCGGCCCAGGTGAGCGCCGCGGCGTAGGATGGAATCGGGGTGCTGGTCCCGAGGTTGTCGTTGTAGAGCGAGACCCGAGGGATGGTCGCCAGAGACTGCACCGCCACCTGCCACAACGGAGGTGTCGAGGTGCCATCGTTCACCGCCCACGTGCCGATCGTCAGGTCCGTGCCGGGGAAGGCGGCGCCGGCCGCTGCCACCGAGGTCACCGCCGCGCCGATGAACAGGTCTCGCGTGTAGCCAGGGATGCTCCTGATCTTGCCCGAGGTGTCCGTCTCCCTGATCGCGCCCCAGCCCGGCACCTCCACATTGAGCAGCACGATCCTGGCCCGCTCGGTGCTCGTCATGTTGCCGGCGATGGCCTTGAGCATCTGCGCCCACCGCGCCTGCATAGTAGCGTCCCAGGGCGGGGGGACGCCGCTGCGGATAAGGTCCGAGGGTTCGCCGGGAGTGCCATCATCGCGGGTCATGCGGATGATCACCGCCAGGGTCTGGCCCTTCGGCAGGCGCGGCAGGACGCCGGTGATCGGCGTGCAGTCGTACCGCTGCTTGCCGGGTTCGAGCCTCAGCCAGGAGAGCCGCAGTACCGCACCGTCGGCGTTGCTCCGCACCTGCAGGCCCTGGTAGTTGTCGAGGGACATGATCGTCCGCGCGTCGGCGGGACTCACCACCACCAGGGCGATCAGCGCCGCCAGGATCGCCAGGAACAGCCAGTAGGTTCGCTTCATCACTGTGCCTCCTCTCGCGTCGGCTCCGGCTTTCCATCGCCGATCGCTAGCCACACCTGCGCGAGCACAAGGGGCCCGCCATAGGTCGGCCCCCGGCCCATGGGAGGCCGCGGGCCACCGTTGTACCGCGCGGCCTTCCGCAAACATTCCAAGGTCTGGGTCCCCGTCTGGTAGTCTACACCCGCTACCATCGCTCTGGCAATGTCGTCGCCCACCACTCGCATAGCGATGATGTCCGCGGGCTCGGGCGGCGTCTCCCCGCTGCCGAGCAGATTCAGCAACACCCGCCCGAGGGTGAGCTGTTCCTCCGGCGGACGCTCCAGGCCGTGCTCATCGAGCAGCACCACGTCTGCCCCGCCGAACTCTTTGATGCGCTCGTTCACTCGGATCGTCATCGTCGCATCGGGTCCCGCCATGATCTCCTCCTCGCTCTGCTGTATTCTACGCCGCGCCTGGCGTCATATCTAGTTGCGTCGCTATAGTGAGGAGAGGTGTCACTTACGGCTCTACCTCTTTGACTGGCTCAGGCGCGAGAGCTTCCTTCAACACTGCGATCTCGGCAGCCTGCGCGGTCACAAGGTCGTCCATCTCTTTCCTCATGTCATCGAGCGAGAGGGGTGCCGGCGCGTCCAACGCGGTGAGTTCAGCTCGCAACCGATCCATGTAGATGCCGGCCTCCTGCCAGATTGCCGTTGCCCTGTCCATCTCAGCGATGATTTCATCTTTGGTCATGACACTCTCTCTTCCTCATGCTGCTGCCACTATGCCGCACCTCTCCAGTCGGGTGAGAAGTACGTTGAACTGCGCCACTACGTCGGCGAGCGCCCCACTGGCATCGGCGACGTGGGCAGGCTGCGCCACCGGAGCAACATTCCAGAACCCGATTTTCTGAGTAGTCGCCGTTCCGACTTTCATGCCAGTCGTCGTATCGGTGACGATGTTTCGTGCACTCAAGGTGATGCCGTTGGCATCGATCAGAGCGTAGTTGGTAGTGGCCCCCGAGTCCTTGAAGGCAAACGTATTGCTGGAACTCCGGAGAGCAAAGTCGGTGGCATTGTGAGCAATCCATGCCCAGTTAGTACTGTTGTTGTTGATGATGCCACTCGCGGCGTATACGCCCAGACGCGTCGTCGATCCCCCGTCTATATAGACGGCCGCGTTGACGTAGATTCGGCTCTGGTAGGAGTTCGGAACCAAAGCGCCCACCGCCCCCAAACTGGTCGTCAGGTGGAGATGATCAAGGGTCGGACCGGCATCAGTCGTCACGTCTTGATTGATGGCGGAATTCGCTTCGACCGAGATAGTCCCGACCCGACTCGCGCCCGCCCGCGCGTATTGGATATGATCATCGTCCGCGAGTCCGATCAGAAGATCGTGCGAGTGGGTATGGGTTGGCACCACCCCGGATGGCACCGCGCCCGAGGGTTGCGGGCGCGCCCCATAGTTGGGCGGCGGAGCCATGAGGCCGCCGCCTATCCCGGCCCGGCCACCATCGGATACCGACAGGCCGATGCCTGCGAATCGAGAGCGCCCCCTGGTTGCCGGAGTCAGGTTTCGTCTCATGGGTAGGACACCGCGCACCAGTCAGTATAGCACTGCGGCTTGCCGCCGCCCCAGTGGTGCTGCAGGGCCACCACCCCGAGGCGGGTAGCGATGCCCAGCGAGAGGCCCGTGAGGGTAACCAGATCCCGGCGCACTGCGGTCTCCTCCCCGATCGTGCGCCACTCCGCGTGATCACCGACTCGCTGGGGCATGGTGTCGTACATGATCACGGCGATGCTATCGCACTGGGCCTGTGTCACCCAGCCAGAATCCTCGAATCGCTCTAGGCGTCGGTAGCCGCGGAACGAGGCCGCGCCGGGAGTGCCCTCGGCGGCGAGATCGGCCTGGTAGGAGGTCAGGGCCTGGCCGTCAGCCATACGGCCGTGCACCTCGACGCCGGTGTAGCCGAAGCCGTGGCGTCGCACGATCTTGGGCGGACTGCTATCGAGTACCCCGGTTGCCGCAATCGTCCAGGCGGTGACATTCATCTCCATGATGTCCCGCGCCCCGATGACCCCATCGGCCCCCAGGTAGACCTCCTGCTCGGCGAACCGCAGGACCCGCTGGAGGAAATCGTAGCCATTCTGCCCGGCCTGCGCCTTCCACAGCGGTTCCTCGGGCCGCCCCTCCGACAGCGTGGTGCCACCGCACGAGGCGAACAGGCAGCGGGCCGCAGGCCATCCGAGTTTCGCCACGATGTGCAGGGCAGCATCCTCCGCGTCCCACCCGTCCATCACCGGCCAGGCCTCGTCGCATTCGGACTGCCGCAGCCGCGTGGTGGCGTCGACGATCCCGAGCGAGACCCGGAGGCGGCCCTTCGTCAACTGCGCCACGGAGGTTTCGGCCACATAGCCGCTGATCACCACCACGACGGCCTCGGAGTCATCATCGTATTTCCACCCGAGGGCCAGGTCAACGAAGCGCATTTCGTGCGCGTCCGCGAAAGCGCCGAGCGCGTTCACTCCCCACCAGCAGTCAAGGCGGGCCGAAGCGGTGTCCCCCTCCTCCGGGAGATCCACGTCGATCTGCTCGATCTGGGTCGGGTAGATCTCCGCACCGGCGCCGCCCACGGTCCCGACCGTCGGGCCGAAGTAACACCCGGCCGCGTAGAGTTCGGGGAAGTAGGGGAAGTGGTATGCCAGGGCCGGGTCGCCGGTCTGCGGCACGGCGCCGGTCGCCGGCGCATAGCCCCACGTGAAGGTCGCGGTCAGCTCGACGTCATCGGTCCCGGAGTGATCGACGTTATCCACCACCAGATCCGGGGAGAGGTCCGGACCCGTGATCGGCGTCGGAATCCACTGCCGAGACTGCACGGTCGGCAGGCCCGCGCGCACTCGATCCGCGGTCATTACGGGAGAGCCGAGGGCAAGGACCGTGCTTGGCGAGGCCAGGGCCGGCACCGGGCCAGCCACGCCGAGGAAGGCGAAGCTCAGTTGGCCACCGCGATGGACGACGGCGAAGTGTCCGCCGGCGTCCGGCCAACAGTTCCCGTCCGCGGGATACCAGAGCCAGGCGCCGCCATTGGCCCGCACCGCGATTCCGCCGCCAACGTGGATGATGAGCAGCTCAAGGGTTTCGCCCACCTTGCCCGGTGCCGGCCATCGCCAGCCGGTGTTGCCGATAGGGGTGATCACCACCGGCCCTGCCGACGCGTCGCCGAGATGTGCGGAGCCATCCTGCCACACCTCCAGCCAGTACACCCCATCAGCCCAGGACACCGCGATATAGGGCGGGTCCGTGGACTGGTTCCATGCCTCGGGAAGGCCGAGCGCCTCGAAGACCACCGCGAAGTTCGGGGCCTCGGGATGGGTGAATGTGCTGGTGAGAGTGCCCTCGGCATCGAGGCAGTGCACCACGTCGTATGTGCCAGAGAATGCCGGGCGCGTCTCCCAATCCCCCTCCGTCTGGTCCCAGAGGTTGCCGCCGCCCTCTTTCTCCAACCGCGTGTTCTGCATCTCGACCAGCGGCCGCGGAATCGTGATGGTCTGATTGCCGAGTTGCAGAGTCTCGAAGGCCGAGACCGGCAGAGTGTCTACGTCCGTCGCCCCATACGAGAACCCCTGCGGATCGACCCAGGGCACCCGGCCATCCGCGTACTCGGCCATGGTGCAGTACCACGCCCAGCCGGGATCGGTCGAGTAGCCGTCGTACCCCTTCGGGTAGACTCGCAGGCGGGCGAGGGGGACATTGCGCGTGAGGAGCATCTACTTCTCCTCCCAGGTGCCAGTAGCGTCCTTCGGCATGGCCGCACACTTCATCAGCCGATAGTCCCCGAAGTCATCGATCATGTGGAAGAGTACCCCGCCGTCTGGCGCGAGTTCCGCCCGGGCGGCGGTATTGGCCGAGTTAGGGAACGAGCCCGCGGGGTCGGTGTCGCACTCGACCAGCGCGACGAAGTCGATCTCGTGAGTGCCGCGGTTGATCTGCCCGACGCTCTGCTGCCAGCGGTAGACGCCAGCCACGTCGCGCAGCACCAGGACCAGGAAGATGCCGCCGGGGAGGGGCACGATCTCGATCTGGAGATCATAGACGTCGGTGGCGCCCGCGTACCGCGCCCCCCAGGTGCCCGAGGCGTCCTTCGGCATGGCATAACACTGGTGGATGTAGGCAGGAGTGAACCCCATGAAGTCCCACAGCCAGGCGAACAGAACCGACCCGTCTGGCAGACGCCGCAGGGCTCCCGGCACATTGATCGCGTCCCCAGAGATCGCGAAGCCGCTGGCGATCGGCGGCGTCGTCCAATCGAATACCTGGGTGCCTGCGTTCCATTGCCCTACCGCCTGATACCAGGCGTAGACGGCCGCGGGCTTAGCGAGCACCATCGCGAGGAGGAGACCGCCGGGCAACGGCTGCAGCGCCACCTGATAGTATCCCCCCGCGGTCGCCGGGATAGTGCCGGCCGGGGTCCAGAGGTCGCGGGTCAGCAGACCGATCTCCACCGGGCCGGGGATCGTTTCCAGGACGCCGATCACCATGGCCGCGTCGCGTCGGCACATCCCGAGTGGCCCCTCCGCCGCCGGCGCGACCGCGCTCAGGTCGGGGTAGAAGTGCTGGCGTGTCCAGGCCCCGTCAAGGTCGATCAGATCGAGGGGCTGCGCCGGCACCGCGGATGGGACGGCGAGGAGCGCCACCTGCTCATCATCCGGCCGCACCGGCACCGCCCCGAGGGAGATTAGCGGGCCTACATAGTGAATGAAGATCACGTCGGTGTAGGGCGGGAGGAAGTCGCCGGAGCCGCTGGTGTGCGGGCCGGTGTTGCTCACCGTGGTGACGACGGAGTTGGTGCTCGCCCCCGAGAACGGGTGAGTATGGGTAGTCATGCCTACCCGCGTCGGGGGTCCGGCGTAGGTGTTGTAGATGAAGTTGACGCCGGTGAGCGAGCCGCTCGTGTGGGTATGGCCGGCCTGGGTATGCAGGTGCGCGGTCAGAACGTGAGTATGGGCCACCCATCCTGGATCGACGGCGGTAGGCAGCGCGGTGCCAGCATCCGGTCCACCCAGGAGGAATGCTACATCGTTGAGGTTCGGCACCCCACCCGTCCCGTCGCACGCGCGCCAGTAGATCGGGATCGCGCCCGCTGCCCCGTCCCAAGCGACGATCAGGCCGCGCGGGATGCCCCCGCCGGCGCCCTGTTGCAGGCAATACTGCTGCCAGTTCCGCGGCCGGGCACTCTCTGATTCCGCGGCGTGCACATCCGCGCCTGACGTCTGGTTGCTGGTGGTCCAGACGAAGGTGTGCGTGTGCCAGTAGTCGGCGATCAGAGTCGCGCCGGCGAAGTCGGCCCATACCCCGGTAGTGGTGGTACTGTAGTTGGTGCTGCCGCCGGTGTGCCCATGGCTGAGGGTGTGGGTGTGGGTCTGGGTATGTACATGGCTCGCCGCCCCGCCCGTGGCTCCTCCGCCACCACCGGCCGCGGCCCCCTTGAGGTATCGGCCTTCCCCTGTCACCGGCTGTGTCCAGCCCGACAGCAAGCGGCCACCCCATGCGAGCGCGCCCGCGGGGATCGGCGTCGAGCCATCCGCCTTGATCCAGATCACTAGCCAATATGGAGGATTGCTAGCGGCCGCAGTGATGGTGTGCGCGACCGAGGTGCATGATTTGCTGGTAGGTACACCCGTCGAGCCGGTGATAGTGTGATCATGGGCGGAGTCATTGGCGCCGATGAAGTTCGCGGCAAGGTAGTAGTAAGTTTCGCAGTTCAGTGCCGCGTTGCCGTTCCCGACCGTGCCGCTCTGCGTGTGCGTATGATCGGCCAATACGTGGTTGTGCGACTGCCCCGCATGGGTGTGTGTGGTCGCCCCTCCGGTCCCGCCCGCCACGGTGTTGCCGCGGAGGTACTTGCCGTCCAGCCCGGCCACCCGCGCCCATCCTGCCGAGATCGACGCCTCGGTATCGGGCCAGCCGACGATGATGCCAGCGGGGGCATTCACACGCGCGCCTCAAACTCCACTACGGAATCGGTCCACTTGATCGGCCGGGCGGCGAGTAGATCGTCGCCGAGAATCTCCGCCGCGCGCCGCCAGGCCCCGGCCAGGTTGTCAGCCGAGACCACCAGGATCGTCTCGTTGATGTTGCCCTGCTTGCCACCTGACTCCGCCAGGTGCAGGCGAAAGGAGCACCGCTTCCGACCCCATATCCGACGCAGCAATCTACACATATTGGCGATCTCCTGCTATGATGGAACCATGAGAACTATGCGATGGGTTGCTCTGGCCGCACTCCTGGGACTGGCCGTCCTGTTCGTCGCGGACTTCACCGCGCCGGCGCGTGAGCGGCACCGACTGGCAGGAACGTATGACCTGATGGAGGCTCGGGTCGACTTCCGGGTGGAGCCGGCGACAGGGATTGGGATAGGTGTCCATGTTCTCAGGCCGCCCGACACGCGAGGGCAATTCGTCATCGCCGCCGATGGCCACTGTCAACAGGCCATATCCACGGCCTCTGTCGGCAACGGCACGATCTCCCCCGGACGATACGAGGTCTTCCCGCGCGAAGGGCGGCTCCTGATGACAAACCCGGGACTCTCGGAACCCATCTCCGTGGCCTATCGGCTGGACGGCGACACCCTCATCACCACCGTCGACGTGGGTGCCTATGCCGAACAGGACACCTGGGTTCGTCACCCCTAGCCTCCCTGGAAATCGTTCGCCGTCACCTCGCGATCCATCTGCTCGTCCCACCACTGATCGACGACCTCTTTCGCCCCGTCGGAGGCGATCTGCTTCATGTCCTCGCGGGAGTTGATCGAGTTCGCCCGTACCACGATGGTGAACTGGTGCCCCGGCCCGCCCTCGACGCGGAGGCGCCGGCTCTGTCCCTCGGGCAGGAAGGTCGGCTCCACATGGGAGAGCAGTGGCGGCTGATCCCAGAACCCCTTCGGTGTTGCCCCCGGCGCCTGCACGGTCGGGATCTCACCTGCGCCCATCCATCCGGGTAGGTCGCGCGACGATGGCGACGGCCCGAGCCACGGCACCTTGCGGTAGCCGATCACGTTCCCGGCCGCGTCCCGTACCGGAGTGCCAGCCATGACACTCGGCGGCAGGGGTTCGGCGGGCGGGACCGGCGCGGCCCCGGCGAGGACCGGGACATTCCGCCCGAGCGCGGCCTGCGCGCCCGGGCCCGCGCCCGCGAGCTTGACGATCCGCTCCCAGGCCTTGTCCCGCTCCTGCATGGCCTGGGTGACCGCCTGGATGTTCTCGGGTGTGTCGGACTCCTGCATAGCGCGCCAGAGTTCCTCGACCGCGTCGCGCTCCTCCCAGTAGTAGGCCGCGTACTGGTCGAGTGCGGTGCCGATATCCCCCATCGCCTCGGCGAGCTGGGCGCGTGCGAGGGCGGGCGAGAGAACCGCACCGCCGACGCCGCCCGCTGCGCCACCTGCCCCTGCGCCAGCCCCGGCTGCACCAGCACCGCCAGCACCTACCGCCGAAGCGATCTTCTCGGCCGCGTCCATCTGCAGCCGGCCCGCCGCCTCCTGGGTGTCCGCCGCCTCCTGCGCGTCCTCGATCAGTGGGGCCATCGCGTAGCCGGTCATCTCATAGCCGCCGCCACCACCCATCCCACCGACGCGGCCCGCGATATTCTCCCGCCAGCCGGCGAGTGCGCCCTGTCCGCCCTGCCAACCCTGGCCCCAGGCCGCGCCGAGCTTCGACCCGAACGAGTCCGGCTGCATCTGGCCGACGCGGAACCGCGCCCAGCCGAGTTCGGCCTTCTGCCCCCAATCCTCGATGTTCTGCCGCTCCCGCTTGACCAGATCCCTGCCCACATCCTGGGCCCATTCGGCCCCGCCGTAACCTACCGCACCGCCGCCGACCGCCCCGATCGCCCCGCCCACTATCGCACCCGCCGGGCCGCCCGCGATGGCCCCTATCGTGCCACCCGCGATGGCCCCCCTGATAGCGCCGAGTGCGGCCGCGGCCCAGGGCAATTTGTCCGCGACCACCTTGAGCAGGGCCTCAATCTCCGTGAGCACCGAAGTGGCGATGGTCTGCCCGATGGCTATCATCGCCTGCATGACCTCGTGCGCCCAATCCCAGATCGCGCCCTTGGAATCGACCAGGAACTTGATCACATTGGCAAGTCCATAGATCGCTCCGGCCACCCAATCGGCCGCCGCACCGACCTTGTCGCTGACCCAATCCCAGATCTCGCCCCAGTTCTCCCCGAGCCAGTCGATGAAGGCGGCGACGACGCGCTGGGCATACTCAAGTGCGGCGCCGATCCCGGCGACGATGGCCTTGAACCGATCGGACTTCGCGATCTCTTCTAGGGTGGTGACGATGCGGTCAAGGCTCGCGGTGGTGCCCTCGATCAGAGTCTGGATTGTCGGCCCGAACGAGTCTGCGAAGGATTGGCCAAGCGCGACCAGTCCGGGCTGTAAGCGCCCCATCGCGCCAGCCAACCCCTCTAAGGCGGCCTTCGCCGTATCCATGATGGGTTGCCCCAGCGCCGCCTTCAGCTGGAACCACGCGTCGGCGATGTTGCTCATGCGCGTCTTCCAGGTCGAGGCCATCTTCTCCATCATGCCGCCGTAACGCTCGATGACCAGAGCGACGGCGGCGGGAAAGAGCGCCTCGCGATTCTTGGCCTCTCCCGTCCCCGAGAATATCACCCCTTTCGATTCGAAGTCCTCCTTGGTGAGTTTCAAGGCCGAGACCACCTGCTCAGTCTCGAACATCCCCGCCTTGAGTTTGCCCAGGGTGTTGATTACCTCGGATAGTTGAGAACCCGTACCCGAGGCCGTATCGCCCACAATGGTCAGTGTCTCCTCGAGTCCACCGAGGTCAATGCGATAGGCCTTCAAGGCCATCTGCCCCTCGATGATCCCCTGCAGTTCAAAGGGCGTGGCCGCTGCGAACTCAACCATGCGGGCGAGTTGGTCCTGGGCCTCGGCAAGACTCCCGGTGAGCACAGTCAGCATCGCCTCATACCGCTCCATTTCCCCAGCCGCCGCCAGCGACTTCCCGGCGAGATAGGCCAATGCCGCAGCACCGACACCCCCGAGCACCAGGAATGCCTTGGAGAGCTTCTCGACTGCCTCCAGGGCCGTGCGCCCGAGCCATTCCAGAATCGCGAGGCCCGTTTGCGCGACCTTCTCGATGACAGACCCCAGCGCCGATAGGATTGACCCGAGGCCCGAGACACCGAGGGAAACGAAACCAGCGAGGGCACCCAGGGGAGAGGTCCAGACCGCGGTGAGCACGGTCCCGAGGCGCGCGAACACGTTGCCGAGCATCGACCCATGCCCCGCGACGGCCTGGAACGAGCCCTCCATTTTGCCGATGTGACCGGCCACGCCCTGGAGGTGAGACTGGAGGCGCGAGAAGGCAGTCTCGGTCCGCTTGCTGGAGTCCTCGGCCGCGTGAGTCAGGCGGTCGATCCTCGCGGTGATCGCGTCGAGCTGCGCGCCGAACTGCTTGAGCACGCCCTCGGCCCGGTTCTGCGCCTCGAGTATGACCTGCAGTTTCTCCTGCTCGATCGCCATGTCACCTCACCCGTCGAGCCCGCCGTTGCCAGTTCTCGGCGGTCGCATCCTCTGGCACCTCCCAGACGCGCACCCCCCGGCCGCGAATGGGTTCCTCGTTCTCCCGGTCCTGTCGCGACTCGGCCATCCGGTCCGCCTCGTACCGACCTACTGCCGCAGTCGCCACATCGAGGCACTCCATCAGGTAGGCTGGTTGCTCCTGCGTCCCGCCGACGAAGGGCAGGAACCCCTTCTGATAGCGCGACAGATGCCGGAGCACGACGCGGAGAGGGGCACAATCCGGGGCCGCCGCACCCTCTCCGCACAGATCATAGATCGCGTCGCTCAGCCAGGCGGCGAACCTGGCGGTCAGGCTTCCCCCGCGGCCGTTACCTCCAGGCCCTGCAGCCGCCGCAGGCACTTCACCAGCCAGTCCAGGAACGGTGCCGGCTGGCCGCCGAGGTCAGTCCAAACTGGCCGCGAGGCCTTAGACTGCACCTGGCCGCCGGCGATCGGCACCAGGTAGTCGGTGACGGAGGTCTCGCAGAGAACCTGCAGTTGCCGAGCCCGGTCATCGCTCCATCGCACCTGCCGGGGCCTCGCATTGGTGCCGGCCGAGACCGGCAGGTGGTACTCGGTGCCGACGCTGAGGTACTGGGCCTTCTGCGCGCCCGTCCACCGCCGCGCTCGCACGAAGTAGATGGTCGAGTCCACGATCTCGCCGGCCTCGTTCCGCGTCGGCAGCCAGAACGTCTCCTCCGTCCTGCCCTCATTGAGCAGGGCCACCAGATCGACCTGCTCCTCCTCGGTGAAGGGAACCTCCTCCACCGCCTCGCCCACTTCCTCCTCGCTCCGATCGTCCATTCTGCTCCTCTCTCTGCGCTCGCGCGCTATACGATGGTCAGATTCGTCGCCAGGTAGGGCACCCCGATCACGATGTTGCCGCGGTCGGGGATGTCGATGTTCTCGTCGGTGGGCTTCATCCCGACGAGGGTGATCACGGTCGGCCCCTGGGCAGGCGAGACATCGCTGCACGTGGCGATGGTGATCGTCCTGTCGCCGGAGGCGATCAGGCAGTCCTGCACGTCGAGAGCAGTGCTCCCCAGGCGATAGCGCACCTCTCCCGACACCTCCAGCGCGCCCTCGTCGAGATAGTCCCAGATCCGGTCGGGCGTACGGGTCCCGCCGACGCCGAGAATCACGTTGTCGATGGCCAGGTTGTTCCTCAGCGACACGTCGATCCCGTAGAGATCGAAGGCCGGCGACGCCTCGCTCCAGGCGAGGTTGTAGTCGCGGAACATCCTCGCGCCGAAGAATGCCATCGCGCCGGGATCGGCCGCGGTCTTCGTCACCGCCCCGCCGGTCAGCGTGGCCTCACCGGTTAGTCGGCCGCCCGCGTCGCACCGCAGCGTGAAGGTATCGATCTTGCAGTCGATGCCCACATACTGGAGGATCGACGCGCCCTTGGCGTAGCCCCACTTCACCGAGAGCCAGGGGAGTTCGCCGGTGACCAGGCTGCGCAGGGCCTGGTTGATGAAGGCCCAGTCCTCGATCCCGGCGATGGAGATCGGGACCTCGGCGCTCGTCCGGCCCTCGGAAAGTTCGACGGCGCTCCAGGTGCCCACCGAGTGGACTGCCTCGACGCCGCCGCGGATCCGCGGCCGGATGTTGGCGGGAGCGCCGAGCGGCAACCAGTTCACCGCCGCCACGCCCTTCGCTCCCTGCACGCCGTAGAAGGCGCGCCCATAGCTACCCTGCATAGTCGTTCACCTCGTCGGTAGATGTGTCCCGCGCCAGAAGCGCGAGGGTCGCCCTAACTGCCGCGGCGGCCTCCACCGCCCGCACACATCCGCCCGGAACGTCCTCCTCCCCGACGAGACAACTGCCCGACCAGCAGGGCCAGCACTGCAAACCTTCCGGCTCCAGTGCCACCACATCATAGCACGATCCGACTGAGCCTGCACTCCCCGTCGCGCAGAACACCGCCACCGCCGGCCGCCCTACCGCCTGCGCCAGGTGCATCGGGCCTGAGTCGCCGGACACGACCACGTCCGCGGCCGCGAGGAACGCAGCCAGTTGCCTCACAGTGAGGCCCTCGGGTGCCCGCGCGCAGCAGGGCAGCACCAGACCGTCAAAAGCAACCACTGCAGCCCCTGCGTCGGCGAGCCCCTTCGCGACGTGCGCCCAGGCGCGATAGGTGCGCGTGGGCCAACCGGCCCGCGAGAACAGGGCCACCACCGGCGCCCCGCCCTTCCGCCACTTGGCCAGAACCTCCCGGCCCCAGTCCCGCTCCTGCTCGGTCAGTTCGAGCCACGGCCGGGCGTCGAACTCATCGCCGAGATTCCAGTAGTCACCCATGCAGGCCGCCGCCGATCGCTCCTTACGGCCGGGATGGTGCTCCAGCCAGCCGTCGAACATCACCGCCTGGGCGCGCTCTCCGACAGGGCCGCCCATCGGGAGTCCATCGAATACCTGCAGGTACAGCGAGTGGCACGCCGGTTGCACCCGGCCGCCTCGTCGAACCACCTCCCGCAGGACTGCTGACATGCAGAGTACGTCCCCGAAGCCGGCGCGCCGGCGCACGATCCACTCGCCCGGGCACAGTTCGTTCGGGCCGGGTCGGTAGGCCACACCTGCCCCAACCAGCTCCGCTGCCAGAGCTTCGTCGGCCATGACGGTGTCGCCGCGGCTGGCGTCGAAATCCACGCGGCCACCGCGCCCCATGTAGAAGCGCGGCCCGGTCGATCTCAATCTCTGCAGTCTCAGCATGGTGCCGTGATCTCGTTCTTGGTGCCGAACACGATGGCCGTCGCGTCCACGTCCTCGTGCAGTCCGGCGATCAGTTGGCCAAGGCGCTCATCCTCGATGCGCTCCGGCTCGTCGCCGCCGTCGTAGGCGAATGTGGTGGCAGTCGGCAGCAGGTCCATCAGGGCCCCCATGCAGGCATCGGCCCAGGTATCCATCAGGGACGCGCGGGCGTCGAGGTCGTCGAACTGCCGCACGATCAGGACGGTCCACTTCCACGAGCCCATTTTCGCCCCCGCGATACCCAGGGGCTCGATCTTGAGGTCCGGCCCCAGGAGCGCGGCGAAGGGCAGCGGGGGCTGGTGGCGCAGGCGCCCGCGCGTCACGTGCGTGACGCCGAGCGGCACCAGTTCCGCGGCGAGCTGAGCCAGAATCTCTGCCGCCTGCGCGGCGCTGTTGATGCCCGTCGTCAGGATTGGCATGGATTCCCTCCTACGTCGGCGGGTCGAATCTCGCGACGACCTTCGCGAGTGCTCTCTGGAATCTGGGCAGGTTCCGATGAAAGGCCGGAACCAAGTAGGGCCGCGGAGAGATGCCCGGGTGGATGACGCTACGCACCACCACGTCGGCCGCCACTCTGCTCCGGTCCCATCCCCGCGCCGTCAGCCGCTTGCCCTTCATCGGCCGATAGAGATTGCGTCCCATCCTCGCCTGCCCGCTCGCCGTGATGCGGAACTCCTTGCCCACTGGACTCGCCCAGGCCAGCGCCCTCTTGAACCGCGGCTCGATCACGTACTTGGCGTGCCGCGGTCCCCAGAGGCCGGTGCCGTACTCCAGGTGCGGAGCGTAGGGCACGTTGGTGCCGATAGTCGCACTCACGTCAGCGCCGCTAGCGCGCAGCACCGTGTGGAGCGAGGACCGCAGGACGTTGGTCGAGACCGGGATGGCCATCTTCGCCTCGCGCTCGATGCGCAGGGCGTAGACCCCGACGAGGCCTACCAGCCGGGCGTGCATGCCGTTGCCGTTCTCGGCCATGCGCGCCGCCCACCGTTTAGCCTCGGTCGCATTCGTCAGTCGCGCGACTATCCCGATCATGGTTGCCACTTCCGCAGGCCGGATTCCATCACGTGTGCAGTGCCCGCGGCCGCCGGCGCCGGGTCCCACGGATTGAAGAACTTGCTCGGCCCGGCATGGACGCGATACGAGACGTTGGCGACCACCACCAGGTCAGTCTCCCGCAGGTCGGCCTCCTCGGTATACATCACCGCATCACTCTCGACCATCGCCCCCACCGCCGATTCCTGGAAGGCCTTGCCCGAGGTCACCAGCATGCAGGGCAGCGCGGCGATATCCGGGATCGCGGGATACGCCTCGAGCTGCTGCCCGTCGGCCTCGGTGGTTAGCGCCAGGTGCGATACCGCCGCTCTCTGCACCAGCATCGCCAGCAGGATAGGATCGCTCATGTCACGCCTTCTGCCCCGGCACGCCAAGGAACGCCTTCGAGACCCAGGCCTTCTCCATCGCGTCCGCGCGGTTGAGCATGGCCGTCACGATGCCGGCGAGGGAGGCCGAGTCCTTCGTGTAGGGGCCGAGGGTCAGGCGGCCGCCCGATGCCAGTATGGTCAGGCCCGAAGCGGTGGCCACAACTCCCAGGGCACAGAACTCCAGCGCTTCGACGAGAAGGTCCTCATCGCCCGCCGGCACGGTGCTCGCGTCCGGGTAGGGAAATGTCCAGAGCCAGGCGAGGGTATCGTTCGCGGCCGGCGGTGGAGTAAGGCGGACATTCTGGCCCGGCGAGTCCTGGACGAATGAGGCCCCGAATTGCCTCCCCCAGGCGTCGAGTTGCCCTCGGTAGATATCGACCTGCGAGGGCTGATGGAACTCGATGATCACGTCGCCGAGCTGCTGGATAGGGTACGCGGGCACGAATCCGAGCACAGATGCCCAGAGGTCAAGCACATCATCCGAATAGGGCTGCACATCGAGGCAGATGTGGCCCGAGACGGCACCGCTGGTCGGCGGCGGATACTCCTCCTGTCCGGCGATGGCCGAGAAGGTCAGCAGGAGGATGCGCGGCCGCTGGCGGGAATACGCCTGCACCGCTCCCGCCGCGGCCGCGGTCAGTTGCGCGGCGCTCAGTCCGGTGATGCCCAACAGTGCCGCCTGCGCCTCGAGCTGTGCCTGGGTCATATCGCGCTCACTTTCGCGTCCGCTGCCGTCGCCTCGACAACGCGGCCGCAGTACCGGCAGCGATAGCGCGGCGGCTGCGCGACCTCGCCCTGCTCCCGCCGCAGTCGATCCGGCGAGTGGTCGATGTGGTCATCGCCCGCGGCCGCGCCCGCGAAGGCCCCATACCGACTGTACTCGCACTGCGGGCAGGTGTCCGCGGGAAGACCCAGGTTCACCTCGCCCGCTGGCGCGGGCATGACTGCTGCCACCACTTTCCTCGTGATATCTGCGAGAGTCGTCGCCATGTTAGCTCCTCGGCAGCCCGATCAGGTCTCGCCAGGCCGCCTCCCACTGGTCGAGGTTGTTCCGCTCTACCGACCACCGGCGGGCCTCGGGCCCCATTAGGTCGCGCTGCTGCAGTGCCTCAGCGACGGCGTCGGCCCACTTCGCTGCCGGCGCGTCCGCACCGTCCGGCACGATCAGGCCCCATCCGTACAGGTCGAGCCGCACGGCCTTCGGGTAGGCGAACAGCCCGGCCGGGCTCACCACCATCGGCAGTCCGCAGGCCATCGCCTGCAACGCGGCATAGGAGTTGCCCTCCGCCCGCGACGCCGAGAGGAACACATCCCCCTGCGCCATGCGCGCGGCCTCGGATCCCGTCTCGCCGCCGAGCTGCCGGAACTCCACGTCGGGCAGTAGCCCCCGGAGCGCGGCCACCACATCGCCGCCTTTGCGCACACCCTCGGATGGATAGAGCACCAGCGGCCGCGTGCGCGGGGTCTTCTCGCGAGGCCGCGGGCGGAACTCATCGGTGTCAACCGCGTTCGGGATCACCGCCACCGCCTCGACGCCGTAGTGCTCGCGCAGTTCGATGCGCGTCTTCTCGGAGACGGCTACCACCTTGCGGCGCGCGTACTCTGCCGCCTGGATCTCGCCAAGGCGCGCGGCGTGGGCGACGAAGGGCGGATCTGCCGCACTGTCCGCGGCGAATCCTCGCCATGTCCCATGCGCGACGGAGTAGACGTCATAGGGCGGAGCCGCCGGCAGTCCTCGACCCCAGAATCCGTCGACGATCACGGCCTTGGCACCGGCCAAGGCGCCAGACTCATGGAGCCAGGCTGAGAGTTGCTCGGCCGCGTTGACCTCGGCCACGCCGCCACGGTATCCCTCCGGGTGACTCGACCAGGCCCAGACCGCCGCCCCGAGACGCTGGCGCGCGTACTCGCCGAACACGGGCACGCCGCCGCTGTGGAAGTCCGGCGCATCCCGCCGGAACCACGCAATATGATGGACCTTGCTCACGACTTCCTCCTCGCCATCCAGCATTGATCGACGACCTCGACCGCCTCGTAGTCCCCGCCCTGCGCGAGTCCGTCGCATACCGATACCACTCCCGGATAGCCCTCCCGATAGTCATGCAGGCAGAGGTAGCCGCCCGGCAGCACCCAGGGAGCGAAAGCCCACACATCGCGTGACGCTCCCTCCTCGCTGTGGTCGGCATCGATGTGGAGGAGCGCCACCCCGCGATTCCAAGTCCTGGCCACGTCTCTGGAGTCGGCCTGCATCGAGTAGATCATGCCCGGGTATCCGAGGGAGGCGATGTTGATCTCAAACCGCCGCAGGTCCTGACCCGAGTACCATGTGTCAACCGCCCAGATCGGCGGCACCTTGTCCGCATGCAGGAGCGCGTGCGCGATGAAGCACAGGCTCCTCCCCTGCAGCGAACCGATCTCCAGGATGGGACCGTCCGGTGCCTGCACCGCGCACTCGCCCAGTGCTAACCCCTCGGCGAGATCGTACTGGCCCCACACCGACCAGAGGTGCCACCAGGCGCGCTCGCCGAGGGGGAAGGCTTCAGCGAGGGACTGATACTCTGCGGCCCGGTCGCCGTAGATGTGCTGGAGGCTCATAACGCGCACTCCTCGGGTTGCCCATCCGCGGTGAAGGTCGGCAGGCCGCGCGCAGTCGCTTCCTCCGCTCGCATGAACCACCAGGGCATCCCGCCACCATTCGCGACGATCACCCAGCCGGCCTGCTCGAGGACCGGCAGCAGGCTGTCGGTGTAGACGTGAACCGGATTCCCGTCATCCTTCGGCCGCCCAGTCACCCCGGAGCTGCAGATCGCGATGCGTGCCCGGTCGAGGAGTTGCCGCAGGACCGCCGGCGCGTTGGCGATGTGCTCGAGGACCTCCAGGCAGAGTACCGCGTCCCAAGTCTCGCTGCTCTCCAGCACCGCCTCCGGGTCCCTGGGCCGGTGGGTGTTCAGGTCGAGTCGACCGCCCAACCGCCAGCACAGGAACTCCCGCGCATCGCCAGGCAGGTCGCAGTAGGTCACCGGCACGTCGAGTTGGGCCGCCAGGTGCAGGCCGATCTCGCCGACGCCGCTGCCGAAGTCGAGCACTGATCGCACCTGCAGGCGCTCGCACATCTCCCGCACCGACTCGGGCCATCCGTATTCCCACTCGCAGAGCGCCCAGTTCAGCCAGTTCCAGACCGAGTCCTGGCCCGAGGAGGCGCCCAGGGCGAAGAGCAGCGCCCCTCGCGTCACGCCGAAGAACTGCTGGGCCTCGAGGCGGAGCTGGGCCATCCGGTCCCGGGTGCAGGCCGACGTCCACTGCGAGGGACCGGCCCCGGCTGCGCTGGTGGCGGCCAGTGGCTCGCATCCGCCCTGGGGCTGGTCTACCCCGCCGGGCTCCTCCTGATCGCGCTGCCGCAGGAAGGTGTCCGTCGTCATCTCGCCACCAACCTCGACGCGATCTTACCCGCCGCCCGCTTCCGGGCTCGCCGCGTCATGTGCAGACCGCTCGCCCCGCGCACCGCCTCGAGCCAGATGCTCGATAGCCCGAGGAGGCAGTCGGCGAAGTCCCCGTACCGCGCGGACCGCACCGTCGTCCGCCACCAGAACCGCAGCACCCGCCGCTGCATCACGTAGCGGTAGCCGCCCTCGACCTGCTCGATTAGAACTCTACGCCTGAGCATCTTTGTCATCCCCATGCTTCGCCGCGGCACTCCGCGCGAGTTCCGCCCCCACATCGAGGCCCAACCGAAGATCGGCGATGGCCGCGAGAGCCCGTTCCCGCTTACCTCTGGGGCCCAGGTCTGGAATCGCGACCGTCCACCCCTTGCGTTCGATGGTCCCCGATGCGCCCACGCAGTCCAGTTGTACACTGAAGCCTACCACCATGGTCGGCTCACCATTGACAGTCACCGAAGACCCCTCGAGGCGCAGCCTCGCGTATTCGCCGAACACCGGCACGCCGCCGCTGTGGAAGTCCGGCGCATCCCGCCGGAACCACGCAATGTAGCCCCTGTCTATCACGATATAGATCCGCGTCGCATCCGGGTTGAACCGCCCGGAAGGTTCCGCCCCGCCGTTCGTCTCTCCCATCAGTCGCTGCCTCCTTGCTGTGCCGCCTGCCATCGTGCCAGCCTCCCTCTGAATACCTGCTCGTCGTGGTCCCAGGCCGCCTTCGTCCCCTCCGGCCGCCGCCCGCCGCCCGCCACGAAGTGCCAACCCACCGCGCCCGTGTCTACGAGGAGGCGATGCCCGCCCAGCAGGTGCAGTCGGATCGACGCGTCTGACTCCTCCCGCTGCCCGAACCGCGAGTAGCAATCCGCGAATCCGCCCGGCTCTCCCGGTAGGTGGGCCTCCTCCAGGTAGCGACTCCGGTACATCCACGTCGAGTACAGGTGCTCGCACTCGACCACCTCGCCGGCGCCGCGCCACCAGCGCATCTGCAGCGGAGCCGCTCCCACCAGCATCTCGGCGATGCGGTTGTCCATGCCGCGCTTGCCGCGGTGGGCGGCATAGTCCAGTTCCTGCGCATTCCACTCCGGGTAACTGCCGCCCACTGCACCCACGTCGGCGGCCCGGTTGATCAGCCGATAGAGGCGCTCGCTGAAGTCGGCCGTGGCCGGCAACACATCATCGTCGATGCGCAGCACCAGGTCCGTACCCAACCACCGCCGCGCTATCTCGTGGTTCTGCGATGCACCCTTGCCTGAGCCCGCCACCACCTCGGCGCGAATCCCACGGTGTTTCATCAGCGCCACGAGGTGCGCGATGGCCGGGTTCTGCGCCAGGCCGCCGCCGTCATCCACGATGCAGACGGCTTGCGGCAGTCTCGTTTGGCAGAGGAGCGCGCCGAGGAGGGCCGCGAGATAGCCAGGTCGGTCCCGCGTGGGGATGCCTACCCCGAGGGTCTCATCGGCCGTGATAGGGGAGGGGGGAGGTACTGCCGGCGAGGAGGTGACGGCCGCCGGGCGGGGGTGACCGTCGTCGTTCGACAGCACCTCGACCCCCACGTCCAAACCCAACACACCCGCGAACCCGCGCGCCATGCGCGCGTAGGAGAACCGCTGCCGGAGGCCGTTGGCCTCGGCGACCTGGTGGGCCTCACGCCGCGGCTCCTCGACCATACGGCGCATCCATACCACGATCTCGTCCACGTTGGCATCGGCCCAGTGAGGTTCCTCGCCGGGGCCCCACCAGTGCGGATTCGCCTCGTTCCGGGAGAGGGTGTAGCCGAATAGGGTCGCATTCTCGGGCGTGGTATAGTCGAGTTGGCCCGACCAACCGGTGGTGCCCAACCGACACCCGCAGGCGAGCGCCTCCAGTCCGGTCAGTCCGAACCCCTCGCAGCGTGACGGCATGATGTAAGCGCCGTGCTGCGCCGCGCGCCGGTAGGTCGCAGCGATCTGGGCTGGCTCCCAGGTGTCGTAGACGTAGGTGAGTTCAGGGGCCTTGTCCCCGAGGCGCTTCCGCCAGGCCGCGACCTGCTCCTGGCACCACCCTTTGCGGCCCCAACCGTAGTCGTAATCCTTGAGCACCAGCGTCACGGGATCGTCACGGTCAAAGGCCTTGCCATAGGCCTCCAGCGCCAGGTCGAACCCCTTGCGCGGATTCTGCGCGCCGAGGGAGAGGAAGACAAACCGATTGCCGGCGAGGTCCGCGACCGGGCCCTCGGGCCGGTAGAGGTCGGTGTCGATGCAGTGGTTGACCACATGGCAGCGTTCCGGCGCGATCCCCGATCGCACCAGCGCGTCCCGGATCGCCTGCGAGCCGCAGATGATCCCGTCCCACGCGCGCAGGAGCGCGATGTGCGAGGCCGGGAACATGTCCGCGTCCGGGTGCGGCCACGCGAAACGCCCCGCGGGTCCCTCGAATGTGGCGCTGTTGCACAGGTAACTCTGGCCGGTCTGGGCCTGGTCTGTCGCGCGCCAGGGGAACCGGTCGACTCGCACGCCCAGGGTGCGCAACGCACGCGATAGGCCTTCGGTCAGCAGGCAGAGTGAGTGCCCGCAGGCCGGCTTGCACAAGGTGTCGCCATGCCCGCGGGAGATGCCTCGGTAGAACGCGATGGACTTCGCGGTATCGAGTTCGGCCACCACCGCCACGTCGGGCCAACCCGCGGCGATCTCCAGAGGGACCCTCGCCGTCCCGCCCGGCTCGATCACGTAGATGCCATGGAGTTGTTTGATTCGCGTCGTGTTCTGCACCAGCACATCGGCCACTGCCCGCTCCTCGCCCCGCAGGATGGGGCGGCGCACCATCCAGGCTACGCCGCCCCGACAGTCGCCTACCAATCAACGCCCACGACGCCCGGCTGGGTCGTCACGGTTGCGTAGCAGTTGCCCACAACCTTCGCGTACCCGAACCGGCTCATCGCCGACTCAGACTCGCAGAAAGTCCCGTCCGCCACGAACGGCGTGGTGACGTAGAGGGGGATGAACGGGCAGAAGATCGTGCCCGCGTCCGGCCACTCTGGGCCCTTGCGCCCGAGGAGCAGAAGGTCGGTCGGGAAGAAGTCGGCATCGCAGCCGTACACCTTGAGAGTCGGAGAGCCCTGGATCGTGCCGATCAGGTTCAGGCCGACCTCCCAGTCTCGCGCCTCCGGGTCGCCGGTCGTGGCCACCCACGACTGCAGCGACATGAGGCGGATCAGGGCGTTCTGTCCGGCCACCACCCAGTTCGCTCGGGCGCGGCGGGTCGCTCGGATCAGGCCGTCGCCGCGGAGAATGAACTGGTAGAGCTTGCGCTCCCACTCGGTGTGGTTGGTGTAGCCGAGCAGCGGCATCGCGGTGCCGTAGTTGATGTTGCCCGCGGTGATGATGCCCGCCGGGTCCGCGGCAGTGCGCATCACGTTCAGCAGCAGCGCATTCACCTCCCTGGCGATCTCGTCGGCCATGAAGTTCACCATCTCGCTGGCGATGTTCAGGCCGAAGTCGGCCAGGATGTTCTGGCGCACCTCGGTCGACCACTCGGCCCGGAGCTTCTTGGTGTCCATGGTGATGTCGCTGTGTGAGAGGGTGAGCTTCACCTCGCGCATCGGCGACTGCTCGCTGATGTGCTGTGCGTACTCGCTCTGGAACTGACCCGGGATGGCGGGGTCGCCGAGGCTCGGATCGTACAGGAAGTTCAGGAAGTGGACGATCCCGGTGCTGCGATTCATCGGCTGCACCGAGCACAGTTCGCGGGCGATCAGCCGCGCCCACACCTGCCGGATGATGGGCAGGATGTAGGGGACGGTCTGCGCGACCGCTGCGACGCCGGTCCACTCCATCCGGGCTCGCATATCCGGATGGAGGTGCGGCCGGAAATACACCCCGCGGTCAAGGCGAAGCATGTTCTCCGCGATCACGCGGAACTGATGCTTCTCGTTGCCGGGGTGGTAGCCGGGGAACGGGAGATTGCGGCCCATGTAAGCGACGATGGGGTCCTCGGGGTCGCTGGACGAACGGAGGCCGTTGTCCGGGAGGCCCTCGGTCAGAAGGTCGATGGCCTCCTGAATGTCGCGCGGCTTGTCGGCGTCACGGAGCTGGCCCAGCTGGAAGAGCTTGGCGCGCTCCTTGGTGACGCCCTCGCGCGAGAGCGCATCGTGCACGGGCGAGAGGCCCCTGCCGGTGGGCTGACCGTTGATCACGATCATGCCCATCTCGGTCAGGTGGCGCTGCGTCTGCTCCAGGGTCGGGGCGATCTGCACAGGGTCGGTGACCTCGCTGAGGCGGAGATCCAGGAACTTGCGGGCCGGCTCATTCCAAGCCGCGATCTCCGGGCGTTCCATGATCGCCTTGCGGGTCTCGGTCAACACCGCGGTCGTCACGCCCGCCTTCTTCTCGGCTTCCTGCTCCGAGATGAAGGTGTTGACGCGCGCCATGGTCTCCTCGACCTTGGCCAGCACGTCGCCAGTCGGCGCGGCCGCGACAACGGGCTTCGTCTCGGTCGCCACAGCAGCATCGGCCGCGGCAGGATCGCCCTCCGCCGGCTTGCCATCACCGTTGACTTTGCCGGCCAGCGTCTCCATCACCGGCTTGAGGCCCGCGGTGATCAACTCACGCGTTTTCGCTTCGAATTCAGCCAGAGTCATTTGCTCCAGCACCTCATCGATGATCTCGCCCTGTGCGTCGTCCTCCACGCGCGTTGGGTCTGCCGCAGGCGAGACCCGCTCGCTGAAGCTCGTGACTCCGGCGCCATCGGCGCCGGCTCCGAGCACGAAGTCCCAGCCGCCCCAGTGTTCTAGGGCGGAGGTCTCGTCAACCACCTCGACGGTTTTCCCGTCGCGCACATCCCTTTTGGTCGTCGCGAATGTCCTACTCGATACCTGGACCGGGACGCCATAGCGGATCTGTTTCTGCACGTCGAGGCCGGCCGCGGTCGGGATGATAGTCGTCTCGCCGCGCAGCCAACCCTCGGCCACGTGCAGGTTCCGCCAGGGCGTGGTCACCGTCGATGCCAACCGCGGGTAGCCGTCCGCGGGATGGTCCTGCTCGCCCAGCCATCGCCGAGCCCGCTCGGTCTGGGCCGTGCTCTCGGCCACGAGTTGGTCGGCGAGTTTCTGCGTGTAGACCCGACCGTTCTTGGTCGGCGTCCCCACCGGCGTCAGTCGGCACTCGACCGTCATCACCGGATCGCCGCGGTCGTCGGTCGTCTCCGTCACCACCCGCAGGCCATCCCTGAGGTCGGCACGGAAGGTCTCGACGAGTTCGGTCTCCATACCGAGGGCGCGCCCGGTCGACGCAGGCACATCAGGCGTAGGCGGGGGCGTCGCGGCGGGTGAACCTGTGGGGATGGTCTGGTCGCCGGCGCGCAGGCTCACCGTGACCGGCTGCACGTTGCTCAGCACTATTGCCCCGTCGTCGCCGCGCGCCCAGACCGCGGAGTAGAGACTATCGTTCCTGCCCGACACCACGACCTGCCCGGGCCGGGTACCCTCGACGGAGCAGTAGGCGTGCTCCTCGTCGGCCCCGAACAGGGCGGCGTTATCGCGCACCGCCTTGCGCAGATCGGCGATGGTCGCCTCGTAGGTACCGGAAATGGTCACCCATGCCTCGAGCAGCGGCTCCGCGTCCCCATCGACTGGCAGGTATTCCGTGAAGGAGTCGCCGAGCCGGAAGGCCTCCTTGATGCTCGCAGGGATGTCCGTGTCCTTGACCTTCAGCCGCTTGTAGGCAGCGCGGATCTTTGCCTTCGCTCCCGCCACCGCGTCGGCCGGGAGCTGCACCTTCTGCCCGCGGAACCCACCCGGGGAGAAGGCGGCCGCGGCCCGGCCCAACTGCGCGACTGTGACTTTCGCGGTCGGAGACTCCCACAGGCGGAGCTTCCACTCGGAGGGTTTGTCGGGGTCTGGCGCGTAGGCATAGGCCTCCCGCGGGTATGACTCCCCGCCCTCCGTTTTGGTCGCCTCCATCGTCGGCGCGGCCTGCTCCATCAGCGCCAGGAGCCGATCGCCTTCGGCGTCCCTCGCCTCCCGTAGGCGAGCCTTGACCTTCTCTGTTCTCGTCATGTTCCTGGCCCCTTTGTGTGGGCCAGGCGTCCATCCCGCCCCTAGAAGCCCGGTCCTTCGGTTAGACTTCCGACCTCTCGCCACTCGATCAACAGCGAAACCCTCAGTCCGCGGCCGTGGCCCTCGATGCTCGATAGGCTCACCACGTACGGCTCCCCGAGCTTGGCCTGCGCGCCCTCGACCGCGAGTCTCGCCACCAGCGCAATCGTCTCCCCGCCCATCGCTTCTTTCTGCATCACCCGCCCTCCTGCGGCCGCCCGATCCACTTTCCATCGCGGATAATACCACGCTTTACCGCAATGCGATAGATGGGCAAGCGTTGAAATGTGGCCAGGGACAGGCCCTGCTGCTCCAGCCAGGCAGCGAATTCCTCCGTACCGTAGGGCGGCAGATCCCAGCCCTGCTTTGTCCAGTCGGCGTTCGTGTCGACCTCGTCGAGGTTCAGATCGTAGACTTCGGCGCTCATTTTGGTGCCGCCACCTTCGCCATGCTGGAGATCACCTTCCCCCACGCCAAGCGTTCGTCCTTCCCCCACGCCAAGCGTTCGTCCTTCTCCAGGGACCAGATGGCGGCCGCAATCGGTTCGGAGTCGCCCGCCAGCACCACGGCCTCATATTCTCCCAGGCAGCCATATCCGCTGCGGGCCGTCCCGATGATCCGCCCGATCGGTACGTCCATCGCCATCACCACCCCGTGGGGTGTGCCCTTCCCATAGGCGAATCCCACGGCCGTGTCGTAGTTGGCCGAGAAGGAACTCATCGGCTGGAGGTGCGGCCGCATGTTGATGCCCAGGGGTTGCATCTCCCTCTTCCCCGCCTTCACGGCGGCGGCGTTGGCCCGCTTGAACTTGTCCCAGGGAAGTCCCTTCGGCGGATGTCCCGCGTCGTATTTCATCCCGCGGAACAGCCGCATGTGCGTGATGCCGTTTTCCTTCGCCCACTCCTGGGTGTTGTCGTGCATGGCCCGCAGGAAGGCGCGGTAGGCCTTACCGTTCCTGCCCAGCATCTCCCCCACCTTATCCCGCATACTCGGGCTCAACGTCCTCATCCATGCCTTTTCGCCGAGGGAGAACTCCTCCCGCGCTGCGATCTGCATAGCCAGGGCCCGCACGTCGTCGTCAGCGCTGGTCCCCGCCCATCCCTGGATAAGATCATTGACCCGCGAGAGGTGGGCGGACTGATACTGAGGGCCTGTCCCCGGCACACGCTTTACGAAGGCCTGCCAATCGGCATTCCCCTCCAGGCGTTGTGCAACCGCCTGCACCACCTTGTCCTTCTCAATCGGCGCCGCGGCGCGAATGTCCTCCCAGCCGGGCGCGGGAGTGCCCGACGTGTTGGGCAGGCCTCGGGTGAACTGGATCATCTCCTGGTCGGCCTGCCGTCGCCAGATGGTTTCGTCGTCATTCTGCCACCGCGTCGTCGGCTTGTGCCAGGGATGAACCTCGGCAGTCGGCTCGACGGCAGCCGGCGGGGGCTCCGGCGCTGGCACCTTCGCCCGCGGAACGCGCGGCGCCTTCGCCTTCGGGATCTTCACCGCCTTGGGCCCTTTCGGGAAGACCGGCCCGGCGGCCAGCACTTCCGGCGGCGGCGGGGTCTTCGACAGCTCCAGCCAGGTCGCGGCCTTCGGCACCTCGGGGGTGATCACCTGCGCGGTCGGCGTCTCGGCGGCCGCAGCCATCGCCTCCTCGCCCATCGCCTGCGCGCGCATGCGGTCGAGGTCCTGCTCGGAGGCCACCACTCCGCAAAGGCAGTGAGGATGCAGCGGCGGCAGGTCCGGCGACGTGGCCGGGAAGAGTTTCCCCTCCCGCATGGCGCAGTCTGCGCAGGGCACCGCGGCCGTGATCCACTCCACCATCTGGACGCCCTGCCCGAGGTAGACCTGCCGGGAACCCTCCGTCCTGGCCCGCACCGACTCCGTGCGCCCGATGCGCTCCGCCTGGTAACTGCTGAGGCCCGAGAACGTCTCCCGGATTCGCTCGCCCATCGTGATCGTGCTGTCGCCGGCGTCGAGGCCGTCGATGATCACCTCGCGCAGCACCTGCTGATGCTCCTGCACCACGAGCACCGACAGGCGGTCGCCGTAGTAGCCGGCGTAGTCGGCCAGCGCCTTCTCGGCCGCCGGGTCCTTGAGCAGCCAGTCCGCACCGAGGCCGAGCGTCGCGGCGGCGTCCTGGGCACCGGTGAGCATCGCGCTCTCGAAGAGGCCGCGGAAGGTCTCGGCGAAGTCCGCCACGACGGTCTCGGGCATCTCGACCGCGCTCACCACCACCTGCAGCGGCGAGAGCGCCTCGAGCATCGCCTCGCCGCGCAGGGAGGCCGCCAGGGACGCCTTCTGCTCGTCAGACAGCGAGACCAGTCCCTCGATGCGTTTGCGCCACTGCCCGCGCACCAGCCTCCGATCGGCACCGGGCGTCCCGACCACCGCCCGCCAGTTCTCCCGGGCTCGCTCCACCGCCAGGTCCGACCGGAACGACGACCGGACCAGGTCGGGCAGGATCGACTGCGCCGGCATGCGCCAGACGCGCCAGAAGTGCTGCTCGTGCCCGCGCACGAGCGCGCGCGCCGCCAGCAGCATCCCGTGATGGCCGGGGAGGTCCTCAGCCTCGCGCAAGAGGCGCAGGGTAGGGATGAGCACCCGCAAGGCGCCCATTGCCTCCCGCCGCGTCACCGAACCATTCATGCTCGTCTACCTCAACGCCGCTCTCGGGCGGCGCCTCTATGCCCAGGGTCTCGCAGGCCACGACCATCAGCGCGTCGGCCATCTCCCGCAGCGACTGCCGCCGCTCCCCAGCGGGCATGGCCGCGGCGTTCGCTCCCATCGCGTCCGCGCTCGCCTTCAGCCACCGGTCCCTCTCCTCGGCGCTCGCCACCACGTACCGGTCGAGTAGCACCTCCCTCGGAATCCCGATCAATGTGGCGATGATCTGGGCAGCCTGCGCCCGGGTCAGTTCGGTTTTCGCCTCGGCCGCGTCGTCCGTGGTCGAGACGGTCGGGAATGACAGGCCCACCGGGTTGGCCAGCGGGTCCAGGCCCCGCAGGATCAGGTGGATGGAGATGACCTTTAGGTGGCCGGCCCGGATATCGCCCTGCAGCGTGCGCACCGTACGAGCGAACTGCTTGTCCTCGTACGAGATCCCGCCGTCGCCGAGGGAGGCCCGGGCGGCCTCCTCGCCGCCCATGTTCAGGTAGCGCATCGGCACGCCGATCTTCCCGATGACCTTCGCCCGCATGTACCGCACGTCTCCGATGTTCTGGAGCTGGGCGTTGACGGGCGAGTACGGCTCCAGCCCGACCTTCGCGATCTGTACGCCGGCCGGGACCGGAATGAAGAAGTCGTCGGTAGCCACCGAGGGCGAGTCCCGCCGGGAGGTGCCGGCCGTGTTCGAGAGTTGCCGGCGCTGGCGGATAGCGTCGGTATACTCCTTGATCTGCGCCTTGATCTCGGTCGCCCCCCTCGCCGGGTCGATGGGGATGTAGTGGACGATCCTGTCGCCGGCGCGGGCGAGCCGGATCTGCACCATCCCATCCTCCTCGGCCTGCAACCGCTGCCAGTCCCGCTCACAGTCCAGGACCCCGCGGCCGTAGATGCCCTCGTCGTCGGGGCGATGCTTATAGTGAGTCACTTGCCAGTCAGCCATCGGGATGCCCGAGCCGTCCTGCTGGTAGTAGGGCCTCTGCTCCCACGGCGGGTCAAGGGGATTGCCGTACGGGTCCCGGCGAATCCACATCTGATTCTCGGGGAGAAGCTTGTACCGCGCCACCCTGGTGCCCGATGGGTCGAGCGTCACCTCGCGCATCTCGTTCCCGAACTTCAGCAGCCGCCGGGCGATGGCCCACGACTCCTCCCGCAGGTGGAGCACGTCGCACAGCAACTCGACCTCGCCCGCAGTCCGCTGGTCCTCGCAGACGATCTCGAAGGCGCTGCCCTCGCCCTCCGCGGGCGCAGTCGCGGTGTCGGCGGTGATGTCCAAGGCCTTGGAGATCAGCCCGTCCTCGCGATCCATCCGCAGCCGAAAGGCGTGCTGCTCGGCGCGGTTCTGGGAGACCGACCAGAGCTTGGCGGTCGTGCTCAGGATGTCGATGTCCAGGACGCCGCGTTCGCCGGCTCCGAGAGTCACGACCGGAGTCAGGTCGGCGGCGCTCGCCGGGCCGGGCGTCGGCCCGAAGAGGCGCGCCAGGCGGAGCCCGATTGATCGCTGGATGTCAGTCAGAGTCATGGCAGCCTCGTTTCCCCGCCCGCGGATTCCCTACTATGTCGGTGGTCATGGTCGTGTGTGCCGTTTCCCTGCTGTTCGCGTCGAAAGTGCCGCAACTGCGCGCGACAGCGCCGCGCGCTGGCGCAGGGCCGTACTCCCTTCCCTAACACATCCCCTCCACATCCAGCAAGGATATGTCGCTAATTCTAGCGACGAGTCGGGGACATGTCCGGGAGATGTCCGCGACTTCTCCGCGACATGTCGGGGATAAAGTCGGCCTTTTGCACTCTCTCTGCACTCTCCCCACACTCCCATCAGTACACCCCATACCAGTCCCCGAGCCCCGCGATCACACTCGGCGCCTCGGCCCAGAAGGCCATCGCCACGGCATCCCCATCGTCGGTGCTCCTCCCGATCCTCTTGCGGATATCGTCCTTCGCCTCGACCTGGATCTTCCCCCCTGACATCACCCTCCAGTGGGGTGCCGTCAGGTCCCCGATCAGCAGGTCATCCGGCGGCAGCGCCACCTCGTGGCCGCCCGCCGGGTCGAGTAGCTCCCGGAGGTTCCACCACGCCGCGCTCCTCTTGTTTACGAAACCCAGCTCCCCGCCCTTGTCGGTCGCTTTCGTTCCCTCGCTCGCGTTGAATGCCAGTACCTGGCAGCCCTGCTCCCGCAGGCGATCGACCACGCCGGCGCCGATCCCGATCACGTCCACCGCCGCCTCTCCGCCCTGGGCCTGTAGGATCCCCGCCACCAGGCCCGTCGTTGCCATCGTATCCTGCCGGGAGAAGCGCCGCAGCTCCCGGATCGCGTTGCCGTGTCGCATCGCCAGCACCGTCTGGTCGGAGCCCGAGCGCGCCACGTCCACGCCGACCCGCGTGAAGGGTCCCCACTCGCCCGCGTCCTGCAGCGCCAGCCATCGCCTATTCGCGGCCTCCACGTGCGCGAGGGGGATAATGCCATCGGCCTCACTTGAGGCGAACTCGCCGATAACACGGTTCTGGTAGACCGCCGAGTCCTCGCCCCACTGGGCCCGCCGCTGCTCGGCCCACTCCGCGCTGACTCGGCCAGCAGCTATGCACTCGTCGAGGCGGACGTGCTTAACCCACCAGTCGTCGAGGCCCGGCTTTCGGGCGTGGATGTCGTAGAAGCGGCCTTGCGGCTCGCCGGGCGTGCTGACAGCCAGCGCATAGGTATCTCCGCCGGCCAGGGCGCCCTCGGCCGCGTCCCACGTCGCGGCCGGGATGGTCTTCGCCTCGTCGAACACGTAGAGGAGGCTATCCGCGTGGGCACCCTCGATAAGCTCCGCCGTATCGCTAGCGACCGCGAAGGCCTCGCCGGTCCTTAGCCGGAGGTTGAGCTGCAGGAGATGGCCGCCGACCTCGAAGGGTTCCCTTCCAAGCAGATCCCAGCGTAGCCGCCGCGCCCACTTGTGAATCTCAGGCCAGAGATAGTGGGTCAACTGCCGCCAGGCACTGGCGGTCGTGACGATCTTCCAGTCGACCCGTCGGCTGTCCCGGGTCAGGGCGAACCAGTGCACGATCCACGCGACGAGCGCGGTCTTGCCCGCCCCATGCGGGCTGCGCACCGCCACCCGCCGGCGCTGGGGCAGTTCCTCCAGCACCTCCATCTGGTACGCGGCCGGCCTCTCTCCGTCACCCCACCGCAGGCACTCGCGCACGAACAGCGCCGGCTGGTCCTTGTACCGCAGCAGCCGGCGATCGGCCTCGTCCAGGTAAGTCTCAAGTTCCTCCCGCTGCTCCAGGCTCAAGGATAGCCCGGATGCGGGCGAGTAGCTCGTCATCCGATAGCCCCTCGACGGAGACCCTCACCGGGCCGCCGCCCTTGCCCGTCACCTCGCTGCGCTCGGTCGGCTGGCCCGAGTCCAGGCGCTCAAGCTTCTGCCCGATCTCGATGGCCTGGACGGCCAGCCCGGCCATCTCCAGGATGCTCTTGCGCTCATCCTCGATTCGCTCGACGGTGCCGTCCCGGTGGCGCGTGATCCGCACCGACTTCGTCCGCGCCTCGGTCAGCCGGTTGAGGCCGCCGCCCTGCACCACCTCGAGGATCCGCGTCGCCACCGATCGCCCCATCTGCCGCAGGGCCCAGTCCTCAGTCTCGTGCAGCTCCTTCTGCTCGGCCCGCTGCTCGGCCTTCCGGATCGCCGCCTCGATCAGGACCTTGTCGGCGGCCTTCTGCGCCTTCTCCTGCTGGTGCTCATCCCAGGCGCGGCAGCGGTCTCTCCAGTGCCACTTCGCCGACCACTCCTTCCACCACGAGTAGTACGGTTTCCGGGCGGTCTTGGGAAGGTCCTTGACGCCGGTCGCCTTGGCGACGCTACGCTCCCGAGGGGGCAGGTCCCGATACCGCAGGAAGGCGGCGTAGGCCTTCTCGCCCTCGCGCGGCTGCCGATGCCAGGGCTGGTGTATCCCAGGGGGCCGCTTCGGGGCCTCGCCCTCCTCATCCGACACGTTGCGACTCCTTCACTCGCCAGCGCCGACGCACCTGCTGCTGCATGATCTGCGTGCCACCGATGCTGCCGACCGCCTTCTTCCACTGCCTCCACTTGCCGCACGAAGGACAACCCCCCGCTCGCAGGTAGGCCCCGCGGGTGTGGCAGGCGAGGCAGCGCGGGCAGACTACCTCCAGCGAGTCAGCCATTGCTTCTCATCACCCCGCGCCCATCGGCAGGGGGATCGTCGCCATTGAATGCAATGCCAGCAGGCCCAGGACCCGAGTGTCGATCTTCATGCCCCGCTTGCCCGCCGGTGTGATGTCAACCGCGGCCACCTCTGCAGCCGTGGCCCAACCCAGGAGGCGGCCCCGCTGGTGCTCCATATCGATCTGCGCCAGAGGATAGTACTTGGCAGTCAACTCGTCTCCTGCAGGTATCAGCAGGAGGGGCGTTGGCCCGAGGTAGTCAATGGCCTTCACGTCGACCTTACCGAGGAAGTCGGTGCCGTCGTCGGGACCGCCGAGGACGCGAGGCTTTTCGCCGCCCGACCAGAGCCTCCAGACCTGCTCGCCGAGGACACCGAGAAAGTGTGTCGCGATCCGAGTGCGGGCAAGGTTGCCATCGTAGTCGTGCGTGGCATCCCGCTCGCGAGCCATCTCCATCGACTCCGCCCAAACCTCGATCAGCGAAATCCAGTCAGTCACGTTCCGCCCTTTCCTGCGCCGACCCACATGGCCCCTGGCGATATTGCTGCTGGTTCATGCACGATCTGCGGCCATCTTATCGCGCCGAGATGGTGCCCGGGGAGGTATATCCGGGCCATCTTATCGCGCCGAGATGGCCATAGACCGGCAACCTCGTCGAGCGCCTATGGCCGCGTTCATGGCCTGTTACTGCGCTAGTCACATTCCGCCTTCTCCCCGGTCAGACCCTCCCACCTGGCGAGGATAACATCGCAGTAGTGCGCATCCAGGTCGAAGCCAAAACAGCGCCGGCCGGTGCGCTCGGCGGCCATGATGGCGGTGCCCGATCCCAGGAAGGCGTCCACCACCAGGTGGCCGAGTTCGGTGGCATTCGAGATCGTGCGCTCGATCAGCGCCAGCGGCTTCATGGTCGGGTGCAGATCGTTGGCGAGGGGCTTGTCGTGCTCCCACACCGTGCGCTCGTTGGTGGGACCGTGCCAACGGGGGGCCTGACCTCGCTTGAACGCGTAGAAGCAGGGCTCGTACCAGTGCTTGTATTGGGCGAAGAGCGCACCGGCGCCGTTGTTCTTCACCCACACCAGCAGGTTCCGTTCCTGCCAGCCGGTCTCGGCCAGGCAGTCGAGTACGTGGCGCAAATGGGTGCTAGCGAACCACAGGTAGAGGGGGGCTTTGTCGTCGGAGTGCTGATGCGCTAGGCCCAGACTGCCTACGAGCAAGGCCCGGTACTGCTCCGGCGTCAGATCGTCCCAGTAGGCGTCGGGCTCCTGCCCATCGGCTCCCCGGCGATGCGCGGAGATGCGCTCCTCCTGGGCGGCCCGGCCGCCAACGTAGTTGATGCCAGAGGGCGGATCAGTGACGACGGCGTGTGCGAGTTCGCCGGCCATCAGGCGCTGCCAGTTCGCGGGGTCCGTGGCATCGCCGCACATCACCCGATGCCGCCCCAGCGCCCACACCTCGCCCGCCTGCACCCGCGTCGGCCCCTGCTGTACCTCGGGGACCTCTTTCTCCTCGCGCCTCTTCATCTCCCGCGTGCGCAGGCCCGCGAGCAGGTCCTTAAGGCCGGCGTCCGAGTACCCACTCGCGGGCAGTTCGCCGCGGCCCTGCAGGTCCTGGAGCAGGGAGGCCAACGCCCCCTCGTCCGGCTCCGCGAGCGTGGCGAGGTAGTTGTCGGCGACGATGTAACTCTCGGGATGGTCGCCGGCATAGACTCCGCAGGCGATGCGCGTCCAGCCGATCGACTGTGCGGCCTCGACCAGGCCGTGGCCGGCGAGGATGGTGCCATCGGAGGTGATGACGACGTTCTTGACCTGTCCGTGGTCACGGAGGGACTGCCCGAGGCGGGCGATCTGGTCGCTGCTGTGGCGATTGTAGTTTTGGGGGTGCGGGCGCAGACTCGCCAGGTCCCGCATCTCGATGCGAAGCGTGGCCTCATCAGCCGCAGGCGTGATGGTGCTCATGCGCGCAGTATACCACACCCGGGCCTCAGCACAAGGGCCGAGGCCCGGGGGAACGCACGCCTCACATGGGTCGCGGGCGGGGCCTGCGCGAACTGGACAGGCTCCTCTACCTAACCGGCTGGACGCTGGGCCGCCGCCACGCCGGGCAGCCCGAGTGCAGGCTGGCGGGCTGGATCTCCCCCCTCGAGGATCTCAAGGCGGTGAAGGCGGAGCTGACCAGGCTCGCCCTCAAGTACGACGAGGTGGACTAGTTATGTGCGGCGTCTTCGGATTCGTCGGCGATCTTCCCGCCACGGAATGGCGCAAGGCGCATCGCCTGCTGCAGGCGCTCGCGGCCGCGCACGAGGACCGCGGCGTGGACGCGGCGGGCTACGCCGCGCTGCCCACCCGCGGCGAGATGCTTTGGCAGCGTCGGCCGGGACCGGCCCGAGAGCTGTTCGAGGACGTGGGCTTCGCCGCCCTGCGCAGGCGCCGGATCCTCCTGGCGATCGGACACACCCGCCTCGCCACCAACGGCGTCCCCGCCGTGAACGGGAACAACCACCCCCACCTGGCGGGCGAGTGGGCGCTCGTCCACAATGGGTTCGTCCCCGACCACGCCGGGATCGCCGCCTCCCTCCGCCTGCCGCTGCGCAGCGAGTGCGATTCGGAGATCCTGGTCCGGGCGCTCGAGGCCTACGGCGAGCAGCACGGCCCGGGCGTGTGCGCAGCCATCGGCGGGTCGCAGTCGGTACTGGCGATCAACGGGCACACCCGCCGGCTCCTGGCGTGGACGAACGGCAGGATGCCGCTAGTCGCCTTCCGCGTGAAGGGCTGGCGGGCGATCTGGTGGGCGTCGACACAGGCGCTCGCCGAGGATGCACTGGCTGAGGGCGGCTTCGAGGCGACGTTCGCGGTAGCCACGCCCGGCCGCCTCTACCAGTTTGAGGCACAGGGAGGCCGGGTCACCCAGACGCCCCGCCCCCTGGCCGCCCCCGCCGGCCGCGCCTCCCCCGCGACTCCCGGTTCAGCGCCGCGATAACCTCCGGCGGCCGGTGGTCGGTGAGTACGTTGATCGCGCGCAGGCCAACCCCGAGGCAGTCCCGGACATGCTCCGGGACCCGTTTCCCCCTCGCGTTCCGCGGCCGCCCGAACTTCTGCCAGGCGATCAGGGCATCGCTGTCCTCGACCGTCGAGACGCGCTCGAAGCGCAGCCGGCCGCCATACATTCCCTCCAGGAAGCCCGCCTGCGATTCCTGCTGCCGGCCCACGTCCCGCTTCGGCCCGCTCCCGATCGAAAAGGTTTGCTCGACTGCCAGCACCGTCGCCCCACGGCGAGCAATCAGATCGTCGATGTAGGCGAGCACCGGCGGCCCCCAGGCGTCGAAGGCCCGCCACTCCAGGAGCACGGGTGAGTCCCAGGTGCCGAGGACGCAGCAGACGACGGGATGAGTGCCGAGATCGACCGCTATGACCACCTGCAGGGCCACGGCTACCGCCTCCCGTCCAGCGCCCATCCCAGGCCGTAGCCGAGGAGGGCGGAGACCAGGACCACCAGAACGTCGAGGAGGGTCATCGGGCGGCCTCCAGCCTCGCCATGAGCGCGTCGATCCGCAGCAGCGCCTCGTCGAGGGCCTGCTGGAGGATGTCCCGTTGGACGATGACCGACCTAGGTGAACAATAGGGGCAGGCCGCGGCGTTGTGATGATTGTCACCGAGAGGGGCGAATCGCGCTTCGGCGAGGGCCTGCTCCGCGGCCTCGGCCCGGGCGCGCTGGAAGTCATAGCAGCCCGAGGGCACCGTCCTACATCGCCTCTGCTCTCCGCCCACGACTGGCTCACCACGGACTGTGCATACCTCTGACTCGGTAAGATGCTGACAGGTCTCAGCCATCCTTCACCTCCCCTTTCTCCGCCTCCTTGCAGGCCCGGCAACGGTCGCGGTCAACCTCATGGCGACCCCCTCGCCAGCAGGTACGCCGAGTCAACTCCTTGAATGTATCGGGCCACTTCACCACGACGAACCCCATAGACCCGTCCTCGCAGGGCGGGAACGCGGCGCGCAGGTCATCGGTCATCAGGGGCCTCCTTGCGCCGCCTCATCGCGGCATGGTGCTCCGTCTGCATGCCGCTGATGAAGGCCGCCAGGTCGCACAGACAGCCGGCGGCGAACAGGGTCGAGTGCGTTGGGAAGAATACATACTGCCTCCAAGGGCCTTCCCACCTGACCGCGCCCAAGGTCGCCCCACTGCGCCGGTTCTCGATCCGCCACACCCGCGTCTTGCGGCCGGGGTTCGGCTCCTCGACGGCGAGCATGTAAGGGCCGATGGTGTCAGGCATGTGAGTCCTCCTCGGGCACCAGCTCGAACTCCACGCGGAAGCAGGGCTCGTGCCAGGATTCAATGCCACCGTTGATGATGGCATAGGCGGCACGGAAGTCATTCCAGTTCAGGAAACCTTCTCGTCGGCCCTCCGCGTCCCGAGCTAGCATTAGACCATCCCACCTATTCGACAGGGGCATTGTGCTGTGGCCGACGCTTAGCTCGAAGTGAAGGCTCACGATTCGCACCCGCGCGAATGGCACTCCCGGCGGCCGCGCGAAGGCCGGGCGCGTGTAGCACTGGTGGATCGCACCAACCTTCCACCGGCGCTTGCCCCGGCGACGGGTCACGGTCTTTGACCCCGACAGGATCAGCAGCACCATGGACTCGCGGAACAGTATCACTTGCTCTCCTCCCCTTTCTCGGCCTCGCGGCAGGCCTGGCAGTCGGCGGCCGTGACAACCACGTGTGGCCGAAGGAGGCCATGGCCACTGCGCCAACAGAAACGAGTCTCCTCGCGGCGGCCGTCGAAGTGGATCACCACCATCGGCACGGAACCGGCCGCGCAGGCGGGGAAGGCGGCGGTCAGCATGTCGCCTCCTGCGAGAGCAGCCAATCTTCAGCCTTGATGCAGGCCATCAGTTTCTCATGCCTTCGGTGCAATAGCCAGAGAGGCGTTATCATCTGGTCGTAGATCAGCATCGGGTGACACCTCCTACAAACCACGCAGAGATTCTGCTGCGAGTTGAGCCCTGCTGCCACTCCATACGCGGGAATCCTCGCTAGCCGCTTGTCGAAGATGTGATGCACATGATTGCCCCACTCGCCACAGACAAGGCACTCCCTCCCGAATGTCTCCAGGCATTGAAGGCGAGCTTTCCTCCACGATGTACGAGCATCGGGTAGCGCACCGATTGCTTCGATCACGTCCCACACGAGGTGAATACAGTCCTCCAGGGGCCACCTCTGCCGCGCCTCCCAGAGGGTCATCACGGATTCTGTCCTTGTAGTAGCCAATCTCTCACCACCTCAGCATGACACGGCTTCGGCGCGCACCAGCACACCAGCGTCAGGCGGCCATGGGAGGCGAGGAGAGCGCGGAGGTGGGCGAGTTCGGCCTTCACCAACCCGGTCTCCAGAGGGGCTGCATACTCCAGCCACGTCTGATAGGACTCGATCACGTCCTCTCTGCTGAGGCGAAATGTGGCGTGGGTCCGGGAGGCCCATGGAACCTCATCGCAGGCGAGGCGGCCGATGCGGAACGGGTTCGCCAGAGGACTACGCTTGAGGCCGCGACGCCCAACCTTGCGCCCCACGTAGACCTGCCACGGCTCCCACTCAGCCGGCGGCCCTAAGTCGCGGATGTTGGCTATGGTGATCTCACCCATCACGCTGCTCCTTGTGCGCGGCCACCATCTGGCACCGCTTCGCCATGGCGATCAGTTCCCGGCCGCTGACCTCGGGCACGAGGCCTCCTTCCGCCGCCTCATCGCCTCGCCCTCATCACCCGCCATATCTCGGACGGCACATCGGCCCCGGTGGGCGGGATGTGAACTACCTCGCCGCTGCCGTCCTCGTGTTCGCCGCGCTGCTTGACGAAGACCGGCACCCCGGCATCTCGGCACTGTCGCTGCACGGCCTCCAGCCAGGTCCAGGGCGCGGGCCTCCGGCCCGAGCCACTCTCACAGCCGGCCACGAGCCAGGAGAGCTGGGGGTGCGACTTCTCGTAGAGGCCGATCGTCCAGGGATTCAGGCGCAATGGGCCGAGTGCCGGCTCATAGGAGAGATAGCGGCACGCGGGAATCTGCAAGAGCGCCTGCCATGCCGACTCGTATGAGTCCTGGTCCCAGACCGACGCCCCGAGCCAGAGGTCGGGAATCTTCGCCAGGTACTCAGCGCGGTTCCCGGTGGAGTCGAAGTAGCGGTGGGCGTTGCCCATCTGCTTCGTCAACAGCAGCCAGAGGTGTGGCGTGTCGAGCATGGCATCGAAGACGTCATCCCGGAACTCGTCGGAGATGGCCGGGTCGAAGAGATCGCCCATGAACGAGACGAGGATCACCTGGCGGATCGCTTCGCTGCGAGGCTCGCCGAGGCGCTTGGGCCACTCCCGCGGAGAGAAGTCGCCGCCGAAGTAGGCCGGCGCGCGTTGGCTGACGCCACGCGCCCAACACCGCGGGCACCCGCGGGAGCAGCCGGTCGTCGGCGACCAGGTGCGCGTCGCGTACGGGATCCCTGTGGGTCCCATCAGCCCTCCCCTCCCCCCATCGCCTCGGCCTCCCGCAGTAGCCAGTCGAAAGCATCGTCGCTCAGCACGACCGGCGGCTCGCCCACTACCACGACCTCCCACTGCGCCGTCAGCACCTGCGGATCGATGATGGTCCCGGTGGGCAGAGCGGCGATCTGCTCCCGGAGGCCCTCGGGCGCGCGAGAGAGAGAAACCCAGCTCGCTCGAATGATCCCGCGGGGATCAGTCATCAGAAGGAAAACGTGGGTCTGGCCGTCGAGGTTGCGCACCTGGCCGAACTCAGGCATGGGGGGCCTCCTCGCTCTGCCCTGGCAGTTCGCTTGGCGATTGAAGGTCCTTCATCCACCAGCCCGGCCGCTCGAGGGTGCGATCATCCGGCGCCGCAGCCTCTTCTCTGTGCCCGAGGGCCAGTTCGGCTGATCTCAGTCGATGCCACCGCAGGAGCCGCTGGTACAGCCTCGGCGAGAGCATCGTCGCGGCCGGGTTTCCCTGGTGCCGCCGGTCGACGAAGAACCTCAGCCGCGCTGCCTCGGGCCGGCAACCTGGGCAGTGGTAGGGGAAACTGGCGCCGCCCACCGCCAGCAGATCCGCGTCCGTCTCCGCCGCCTTCGATCTCGGGAGCAGCACCCAACCGGTGTCCCGGCAGATCGCGCACTCATATAGGATGCTCTGCTGGCCGTCTGGCTCGGTGATGATGCGCCGTTCCGGTTTGACCCATCCCGACACCGCCCGCAGGTAGGCGGCTCGGTTATCGTTGGCCGCCTCGGTACTCTCAGGGCTCGACGTGCGCCGCATGGCTGTCCCTCTTGGCCGCGACCTCGCGCAGCAGGCTGGTGTAGGTCGACTTGAAGTGGGCGAATGACCCGCCCGGCGTAATGGGGTGCCCTCGTTCGGCCGCCTGTTCCATCTGCCCGCGCAGGCGCGCGAAGTAGCAGTCGACGGTCTCCTCGAAGTCGGCCGCGTCGTCGCCGGCGAGGACACGCTGCCGGAAGAAGCCGGCGGCCGCCGCGTCTGACCAGTTCGGCGGGTCGGCCACGGGCGCCACGAACTTCCGCACCTCTCGGTGCAGGTAGTCGACCCCGGCCTGCTTGACCGCGTTTTGCTCCGGGGTTAGCCGGTCGGCTGGAGCACGGCGTGTGCGCCTGCGGGGGGCTGGGCCTGCGCGCGCCGGCGTGTCGCTGGCGCAGGGCCGTACTCCCTTCCCTAACACATCCCCTCCACATCCAGCGCGAGGTGTCGGGGATGTGTCCGCGACTTCTCCAGGAGGTGTAGGCGACGGTTCGGCGACGACCGGTGGAGTGCAGCACCTGCAGCAGTGCGGCGGCGCTGGCATCACTGAGGCGTGCGGGGAGTCGATGCGCTGCCAGTCGAGCCAGTCGTGGACCACGCCGTAGTGCGCGCCGTCAGCCTCGTAGAGGTGAATCAGTCGACGCCGCTCAAGAATGGCCAGCATCGCGATGATGCGCTCGACGGTCGCCTCCGGGTCGACGGACAGGATCTGGACCTTGAGCGATAGGGGGTCGGCCCGGAAGCGGCCTTTGTCGTCGATTGGCTTGCTCCGTATTCCGATCAGCAGCGTGATCGCCTTCGAGTCCTCGGCCATCACCGCCAAGGTTTTCGGGTGAGACCAGAAACCCGGGTCCAGCGTGCGGATGCGATCCGTCCCATCGCGTGGCATATCCTCTCGCCCTCATGCGCCAAGTTGTCGGCGGTACTTCTGCGTCAGGCGGCGGCCCAATGCCGCCTGTTTCGGCGTCAACGTCTCCTGCCTCGCCAGTGAGTGGCCGATCGCCGTGTCGTACCGATCGAAGCCGTGCCCATCCCGCGCC
>CAYGYF010000002.1:0-41169 GCA_964354065.1 uncultured Dehalococcoidia bacterium
CCCTGGTGCGGCGCAGCGAGACCCTCGAACAGCAGGTGGTCGTCGCCGGTGAGTTGGTATCGTCGGATACGGTTCTCATGCAAGGCGAAGGTGCTAATGATGTCCTTCGCCACGAGCTGGCCCACATCGTGACCCATGTGGCCGGCGAGGGCCCCTACGGCGGCATACCGACTTGGCTGGATGAAGGGACAGCCATGTACGCCCAGTCAGAGCCTGGCGAAGGCTACACCTACCCCCTCGAGAAGGCTGTGGAGCGCCATAGTCTCCTATCCGTTCGCTCCATGACAGTCTTTCCCGTTGACCCCAGCAATGTGGCGCTCTTCTACGGCCAGGCCTGGAGCCTAGTCAAGTTTCTGGTCGAGACATATGGGCCACAGAAGTTCGCCCAGTTGTTCGCCACCTTCAAGGAGGGGAGCACCGTCGACGAGGCCCTCCTCAAGGTCTACGGGTTCAACGCGGACGGGCTGGAGAATGAGTGGCGGGCAAGTCTCGGCCTGCCTGCCAACGAGTCGCGCGGCAGCGGCTGAGTAGGAATCACCTGCTCCTCGCGTCTGCTGCGCCAACGGCGGGACTTCGGCCTGCGGCCAGCTTTCTAGAAGGCAGTCGGTCAGACCGGACGAGTCGCGGGTGCATAATAGCGATTATGGCGCCACGAGTGTTCCGCGTTCTGGACACCGTCACGGCGCAAGCAGAGCGACCATTGACTCGACGGCTTCGGCTGTGCCATGATCCTCGCGCAGGCCGCGGCGGCGTGCGCTCGGGCCAGTCCCGGCGGGCGATTCAGGTGGCCTGAAGGCCCAAAAGTTCCGCTACCTGAATCGTCTTGGCGGGCGATCGCAGGCAGATACAAGAATAATGTCCAAGGCGGGATTCCCACCCTGCTGAATGGGGTTCAGGAGGGCACGCGTCCAAATCCGGCCCCGCTGACCTGTGTATCGGCAGGATTCTTCGGACTTGCCGCCCGTTTTCTGGCGTACACTTCGGGCGACCTCTCGCTCACCTGAAGGCCAGTAGGGCACCCCGTATAGAGGGCTCTCCCGCCCAGCACGTCCTGATTGACAATCCGGGGCACCTGCCGGCGCTGATCGCCAGCTGATAGAGCTCCTGCTTCTCAGGCAGGCTCTCTGCCTATTTGGCTCCAGCGCTGAGATCGCCCAACGAATGTTGAATTCACCTGCGGGCACGGAGCGCTAGCCTGAACTTGTTGATCGATCAGAATCCCCTGGCGATAGGACATGGGCCGGCGTACTCTGCGTGGTGGCGTTTCCGACCCGCTTCGATGGAAACTCCATGCGGTTCTTCAGGGCCGGCCGATACTGCGGACCAGACTGCAGGCTTCTGGATCGACTCCCTCGTCGGAAGAACGCCAGGGACCTAGCCAGTCAGCTAGAGGTCACACTGATTTGACACCCACGTCACACCCGGGTCACATCTACCCCATCCGCCTGTGCCCCGGCTCAAGCGGGAACATACCATGGCGCCGAATAGACATGAGCCTCAGCGGAAGAAGACGAACGACTCACTGAGATTGCCGGACTAGGCTCGATACCTGGAGCTCTACAATCGCGCCGAAGGGGAAGAGCCAGGCCACCGTCAGGTGGTACAAGGAGGTCCTGAACTCCTTCTGCCACTTTCTTGGGCAGGATGTCGGCTCAAAGCGTCTATGAGACATCGGCCAGATTGAAATGTCTTGTCAATCGGCAACATCAGTGAGAAGCGTGTGGGCCGCCACTTCATCCGGCTCTAGCGCGGCCAGAGCATCGCCATCACTCGGTCTCTAACCATTTCATCCTTTCTGTACGGTGCTCGAAGGGCGTCGACCTGAAAGCACCACGTGCGGCCTTGCAGGTGGATAACCTCGGTTCCACTGACTATCCCGTCGGCAAGAAGCGCAGAGCATATTGGGCCGTGCCTGTCAACCGACTTGTGCCTCGGCAGGTAGGTAGGGAATGAGGCAGGCTGACAAGCGAGGCTTATCCGCAGCTCCGGTTCCAATCTAAACTCATCCTCCATGCCGGGTAGGACTAGCTGATACTTTAGAGGCTCCTGGGAAGGCTTTAACTTCTGTTCAAGAAAGATGACAGCACAATTCCAGATGTCCTGGCTGGCGCAGGCGACCGCAGTGGCCGCAAGAGAGGCCTCGAATTCATCGGCCAGCTCTATGAGCCGCGACAGGCTTGGTACGCAGTGCACCAGGCGGGGGCGAAGCATTTCTGGCGGAAGGAGAAGACGTGACCCGCCGATATCACATAGGACTTCTGCTTCTGGGCCGGCGAAGGAGGCAACGGTTTTGTCGTGGACCGGCAACACTTCTTCGGCTGTACCAGGAAAGAACGTATGGCAGGTTTCGTGCGCGATGGTGAAATTCTGGCGTCTCTGGGAGTCTCGGGCATTGACGAAGATCGTTAGGCCGGGGGGTGTGGGAACTAACATGCCTGCATCATGCATTACGCTTGGTTTCACGCAGACTACGCCCCTGAAGGACGCTATTAATGGCAGATTGATTGGGGGCGTCTTCTGCCCAGCCTCCTTCAACAAGTCGGTGACGAAAAGCTCCATCGCCTGGACCGGATCGCTTACTCCGGCTGCGGCTGCGACAAGCCGGGCGGCCCTGGAATACCAGCCCCTCCGTCGACTCTGCACCAGTTCCTACTCCCGGATGCTCCTGCGGATCGATTCGTAAAGAAACCTCCAACCCTCTTTGGTCTTCGGTTGCTCATTTCTGAACCGGATTGCGGCCAGCACCTTTAGGTCGTCCTCGGGGAGATCGAGTTCCTCAGCCAGAGCTCGCAGCTCGGCGGGGATCTGTAGCTCCACGCTAGTGGGTTGCGCCGGAGGCCTTCCCAGCAAGTCTGCCACAGATGTCCCTAGAGCAGTGGCTATCTTATACAGGGTCTCAGCAGACGGCTTCTTGGCTCGGCCATCCAAGAGTTCCCAAAGGTAGCCCTTGGCCACTTGAGACTCCCTGCTGAGGTCGGCGAGCATCCATCCCTTTTCTTCCATTCTCTTCCGGATCCGCTCGGCCAGTGTCATGTGGCTGCCCTCCTTGGCGATTTGTACTGGCTCCCACCTAGCCATCCTACCACGCAGCGTTCTCCATCACAACACGACCGTGCTCTTGACAGACTCTGGGCGCTGTTTGTATCCTAGTGAGGGCGGAATGTTCTGGATAGAGAACCACAAGGAGCACACCAATGGAAGTGAGCCATTGGAATCAGAAAGCGCCATGAAAGGAGGTCCAAAATGGCGTCGTATCGAATAGTCTGTACGGAACAGGAACCGGTGACTCAGCCCACCACTCATGCCCACATCGTGGCGGTGGGCACAGGAAACGATCCTGACTCTGCCAACAAGCGGTGGACTCTCAACGAGGTTCTGGCAGCCATGGATCAGGGGCATACCTTCTACACGCAGGGCAAGAACAGCGGCAAAGTAGCCCAGGTACAGAAGTACGTGTGCCAGCTGTGTGGGCGGACCCATATTCGTTCGACTCCCGATGCTGTCCAAGACAACAACCTTGACAATCTGCGACGCTGTTCCTGGAAGAGCTAGAAGGGCGCCTGACCTGGGGGGTGTTGGGAATCGCTAGGGGCGAGCTCCTGGCCCAGAAACCGCGGGCAGGTCTTCCACCTTCTTTCTCGATGGCCAGCAGGGCCACGCCGAGAGATTGAAACCGATTGGTGCCGGGATCGCGGACCTTGCCGGCGTCCTGCTGAGTTCGGCCTAGCCCAGGTCGAAGGCGACGACATGCAGGTTCAAGTTCGAAAGGCGGACGTGGCTGAGCTGAAGCCTGGCGGCCGGCTCCGAAGGTCCCTCGATTCATCCACGGTGGAGCACGGTTGACACCGGGGTGCACTGCAGGACGGGCCGATTGTGGGCGATGTTCTCGGGAGGGCTTGCTTGCCCGGTCAATCGGGCCCGCAAAGGAGGCAACATGAAGAAGGAGCTACTGAACGAGATCGTTTCTGAGGAGCTTGATCACATCGTGAAGGGTGTCAGGGGCTCGGATCAGAATGCTTTCAGGATGATCTACAACATGATTAGAAGAAGGGACCTGGGGCGGGATCCAGCGACTCCCAGGACTGAGAGCCTTGGGAGAGCCATTCAGGCGATACAGGAAAGCAGCCCGCGGTTCGTCCCACAGTGTGACGAAAGCTACTTCAATCAGTGAGGTTGTCTGGTATCCGACAGCTCAGATAAAATGTTCTAAGATGATACGTCTGGGAAGGGGTTGACATCATGGCGAGGAGAAACGAACGGCACGTAGTGCCCAATTCTAGGGGCGGATGGGATGTCAAGAAACCGAACGCGGGTCGGGCCAGTTCTCACCACGACACCCAAGCCGAAGCAGAGGCTCAAGCCAAAGACATGGTTGCCCGGGCTGGCGGCGGCGAGGTCGTCATCCACGGCACTGATGGCCGGATTCGAGACTCTGACACAGTGCCTCCGGGGAAGGATCCCTTTCCGCCGCGAGACACTCGTCATTAGGAAGTGGCCCACGCAACAAGACTGGTCCGTCTTGCTCGGGTCGTGGAAAGCCCGGTATCCAAGGGCAGCGCTACGAGGAATTGCTGCCGGGGTACCTCCCTAAACCGAGACGACGGCAGACTTCCGCCATGGGGAGACAGCGGCAGCCGTGATGGCACGATCGCGGTTGAGGGCTATCCACGTTCTATCCGTCGGCATACGTCGGCCGCACCAACTGACGGGCCCGTCGGCAATAGCGGCGCCGGCGGTCCGTAGGCAGAGACTATCAGCCTTGAAGCTCGTGCCGCGACGCGTCGCCCGGACTCGACACCGGCTTCAGACAACGAAGATTGGGCGTCACGCTTGGCAGACTATGCGGACTTCGTGTCGATTGGGATACCTACTGTGTCCTGCTGGGCAGCAGCCATTCGATCTCCCCGTGTGATAGATTGTCTCTACGGCACGCGGGACGGGATGGGAAAGGGGGCACCATGGCCATCGATGCCTTGACTCACACCACAGACCGCCGGTTCGTAGTCCCTGCCACCAACGAAGACTGGCGGGACTGGGTCAGCGCGACCAGCACTCGCAACCACGTCCTCAATGACCCGCTCCTTGACTGGCTGAACCTCTACGGCGAGCAGCATGGCTTCCAGCGAGACCCGTCACTCCCCAGATATGACCCCCGCACCGACCTCGCGCTGTTCCTGTTTCGCCAGGGGAGTGCCTTCGAGGCAGCGGTCATCGCCCACCTCCGGACCCTTACCTCCGTGGTGACGATAGCCGACGGCCCAGAGGACATCCGCGACCTCCGCAAGGCTGAAGAGACTTTCGCCGCCATGGTGCGCGAGGAGCCGGTGATCCACCAGGGGGTGCTCCGAGACGCCGACACCGGCACGTACGGCGCACCGGACCTGCTGGTGCGCAGCGACGAACTGCAGCGCCTCTTCCCAGATGCGATCACCGCCGAGGCAGCGTCCTTGCCCGCGCCGGATCTTGGAAGTGGACGCTGGCACTACCGCGTGGTCGACATCAAGTTCACAACGCTCGGCTTGCTCGTCGACGGCCAGCTAGACAACGCCGAGTCCGCCCCTGCCTACAAGGCCCAGCTGTTCATCTACAACCGAGCCCTCGGCCGACTCCAGGGATACTTGCCACCCGAAGCGCACCTTCTCGGTCGAGGCTGGCGGCAGACACTGAAGGGTCAGACCTACCGCGGTACGAATTGCATGGAGCGGCTCGCCCCGATCGCGCAGGACTACTCCTTCAGCAGTGGGCGAACACTCGCCGAGGCCGTGCGCGCGGCCACCGATTGGGTGCGGCGAGTGAGGTGCGAAGGGAGCCATTGGACCGTGCTCCCAGAGCCCTCCTTCGATCAACTGCGGCCGAACATGAAGAACGACGAGGACAGCCCGTGGCACGCCGCTAAGAAGCGCATCGGACAGGAGCTCGGGGAGCTGACGCTGCTCTGGCAGGTCGGCGTGGAGAAACGGCGGGGAGCGAACGAGGCCGGTGTCTTCCGCTGGGCCGATTCCGGGTGTACCCCCCACAACGTTGGTGTCACTGGGCCTAAGCAGGCGCCCACGCTCCAAGCGATCCTCGACGTCAACTGCTCAAACGACGGCGCGCCGGTCTGGCCGGACCACGTCCACACTGCTGAGGACGAATGGCGCCTAGAACCGCCGCTCGAGTTCTACGTCGATTTCGAGACAGTGCAAGATCTGAACGATGACTTCTCGCTTATCCCCGAAAAGGGCGGGCAGACCCTAATCTTCATGATCGGCTGCGGACATATCGAGAATGGGGAGTGGCGATACGCCTGCTTCACCGTGGACGAACTCGCGGAGGCGTGCGAGGCTACCATCATCGACGCGTGGTTCGAGCATATGGAAGCTGTGCGGCAGCGGCTCAATCTGGACGACGATGAGCCGCGCCTCTTCCATTGGTCCCACCATGAGCCGACATGGTTGGAGACCCAGTACAACTCAGCGAAAGCCCGTCATCCCAGGAATGACTGGCCCTCGCCTCGATGGTTCGACTTCTACAGTCGGGTGATGCGATCCGAGCCGGTGGTCGTGCGCGGAGCGTTCGACTTCGGCCTGAAGGAAGTCGCGAACGCCATGCACCATCACGGGCTGATCGAGACACTGTGGAAAGATGGCCCCACGGACGGGCTCGGCGCGATGGTCGGTGCATGGAGTTGCGCGACGGAAGCAGCCGAGCGCGGGTGCACACTCAGCGAGACCGACCTGATGCAGGAGATCATGCGGTACAACGAGGTCGACTGCAAGGCGATGATGGAGATCATCCGCTATCTTCGCCAACATCACTAGCATCGCGGGTTCGGCCGCGTTGCTTCGAGCGGTAGGAGGGGAGATGTCCGTAGTCCAGTCGGACTGCACCGTCCGTCACCCCTGTGGGGTGCCAAAATGTCATCCGTATCCGGAGGGTTGACGCAGTGAGCTGCTCGGGCCAGCCTCGAGGCACTATGCCCTCGTCGAGACACAGCACCACGAGTACGAGTGGGTGGCTGCTTGACCTGCAAAGAGACGGACGGAATATTGGCACCCCACAACTGCGCGTTCACGGGAGGTTGTTGGACGCTCAGCGATCTCCTGCTCCGCGGGCAGGCTCTCGAGGTCCATCGGACTCTGCGCAAGAGAAGCCGCGAGGCCTGCGGTTCATGCATCGAAGATTGAGCCACCTGCGGAGGCACCCCGTAGGTTCTGCAGAGTCAGCTTTTGCGGGCAGCCGACCTCCTAGAGCTCGCCGTTCTGAGCGCGTGTCTTTCCTCGCTACCTGCTAGAAACGGTTCGGATTTGTGGTTTCCGGAGCCGGAAGCAGTGTGATCTTGCTGGACGGACTTCCGCCACAGCGGCGCCCGAACCACGCCTTCGTTCCTTCACCCTTGGAGAATATGAGGATCTGGACTTCGTGGCTCAGCTCGAGGAGCAAGTCAAGGAAGTTCTCAACCCGTATATCGTCCAAATCCACTAAAGGATCGTCCAGGATCAGTGGGATCGGCTCACCCATCGAGCTCATGTGTTGGGCAAGGCCTACCCGCAGGAGCAGGTATGCGGCAGCGCGGGTACCCCTGCTGAGCAATTCGACGTCTTCGAGGCGGCGAGTCTCCGGAACCTCTGTGGTCAGACGTAGGGTGGAGGGATCCAGTAGTACCCGTTGGTACCTGTTCCCGGTGACGCGTGCCAAACCTCCGCTCAGAAAACGCCCAACACTCGGCGCGAAGTCGCGATGCGCCTCCGACATGGCCTGGCCGATAACCTCGATGGCGATGGTCAGCTCCTCTCCAAATCTTTCGAGCATGGAGACTTGCTTTTCGTAGCGCTCGAGCTCCTCTTCGACTTCGGCCCTAGGCCGCAGGCGAGCAAGCTGTGTGTCGATCGTGGTTCGGAGCCCGGTGATGCGGACTTCGCTTTGATGTAGGTCATCCTGCCGCCGCGAGAGGAGCTCCTCTAAGCTCTCCCGGCTTTCGCTGGTTCGCGCACCCTCCAGAGACGGGTTGCTCGTTCGCAAGTGCTCAAGCTCCCTTCGCACCTTGTCGAGGGCCGCCTGAAGCTCGCTCGGAGACTGACCCTGCAAGACGATTCCTTTTCTTTCCTCGCTGTCGCGCAACCCTTGTCTAGCTTCGTCGTGGAGGCGGCGCCGGCGGCAACCCTCTTCGAATGCCTTGACCAGGTCTTCGAGTGCACCACTCCTCCCAGTGGTTTGGCGGAGCTGCTCCCCGAGTCCGGACTCCAATCTCCCTAGTCGCTCCTGCTCTCTTTCAAACCGTCCAACCGCCTCCTGAAGCGATGACCGTTCACTCTCCAGAGACTGAAGCTGGCTTGCGATGGTCGCGAGTTCGCGGTGGCCCTCCACCCGCTCACAGAACACACGGTACGCTCGCTCCAGGTCGGAGAGGTCGTCCACAAGGTCCTCAAGCGCCTCACGGAGCCTCTCTGCGGCGAGTTCAGCATTGGACTTCGCAGCCTCAGCCTCGGCTTTCTCCCCCAAGTACTTCCCGACTAGCGGGGCAATTTCCAGGAACCGCCTGTGACGGTCGAGGACGGCGCTCACCTGATCGGGGCTAAGCGATTCTGGGTGAGCACTTCTCTGTGACTCCTCCGGCTGCGCCTCCTCGTCCTCCTCAACGTGAACTTCGGTCTCGCGGCGCATCACTCTGCGGAGAACCCAGCGAGCCAGCGCGATCAGCTGCCTCCAGACCCAGCGCAGCGCCATCATTATGGCGCGACCGACTGCGCGCAGAGCTCGCTGAAACCCACCGACGGGCGGGGCGCGAAGGAGTCGGGTGAGACGCTCCAGGTCGTCTTCCGACAGCCTCCCGACTTCGCCTTCGAGGCGCTCGTACTCATCCACCAACTCTTGAGCTACCGCCGCAGCGCCGAGGCGCTTTTCCGCGTCCACTGCTACGGCGCGCAAGCCTTGCCAGGAGGTGACCAGCTCATCGATATCGTTCTTCCGGCCGATGGGGTAGTCACGCAAATGAGCGAGGTCGTGCTCTTTGCGGTCGAGCTCTTCCTTTTGCCTACCCAGACTCATAAGCCGCGCCCGGGTCTTGTCGATCTCCGCCCGGTCCTTCTCCAGTCCCTCCCGCAGGTCGCAGATGCTCCCCCAGGTCTTGAGAACGCTGTCTCGTTCGTCCGCTGGAAACTCGGCGAAGTCCCTGTTTTTGTCGACCTCTGCCTGAAGGCGCTCATCCTGGCGGGCCAGCTCCTCGAGCCGGCCGAGGCGGTCCTCGAGGTCGCCAGCCTCAGCGCTGAGAAGAAGGTAGCGGGTTCGAGAAACTGCTTCTCGCAACTCTCGGGCCCCCTCAATCGCCTCCTCCAGGCTAGCCGCACGGTCCGCCAGTTCTCCCCGAACCCCATCTATTTCCCGCAGTTCGCGTTCAGCCTCGACGACGCGGCCCCGGGTGACAGGAAGCGGCGCAGCTCTGGACCTAGGCGTGCCCACCTGCTCCCGCAGGATGCGGTCCAAGCGACCGATCGCAGACTGCGCTGAGATGTCCCGGCGCGCCGTGTCGGCTAGGCTGATGATGGTGTCGCCTATTTCCTGTGGCGAGGCTCTACTTTCTTCCGCGATCTCAAACAGCTCGCCCTGAGAGACAAATGCGCATGCATCGAACACCCTCTTTGTCATGCCGATTTGTCGCCGCGCGAAGGGCACATTTCCGTGCCGGCCGCGTCCAAAGTCATCCGTCACGTCTCTACCGACCTCTAGGTCCCAAAGGCTGGTAGGCACGTCCGAGCTGCTGAAGTCTCGCTGCACCCGGTACCTGACACCGTTCTCGAGCTCATACTCTAGCGTCCCGCCGTATGGTGGCCCACTCCAGGGGACCAAGCGCTCGCGAGCGGCGTTCTCCGACGCCCGCGCTCGGTCGCTTTCGTAGAAGCCGTAGAGAAGGGCGAATATCGACTGCTGTAGTGTGGACTTCGCCGACTCGTTGGGCCCGTGGAAGAGGTGCAACCCCGGCGCTATGTCTTCCCGGAAGTCCCGCAGGCACCCGAAGCCTTCTATCTCGATCCGCGTGATTCTCACCGGGGCCGCACCTCCTGGCCCGAAAAGGCTTGCAGCCCGTACCGTAGAGCGTTCTCAAGGATCTCCTTTTCGGCCCCTTGCGCCCTGTCGATTCGCTCCTGCATAAGCCGGATAAACGCTCCCCGGGTGGTGGCCTCCTCTCGCATTTCCTCTAGGTTGAAGGCGGCCTGGGTCTGATCGGCGATCTCTAGGTAGCGGAAATGCTCGGCCGTCGCGGAGAGCAGACCTGCTACGTCGATATCCAGTTCGGGCTCGGCCTGACCTACGAGCAGCACCCTGACGATATCGGGTGCGGGCGAGCTCTCGCCAGCGAGACGCGCAATGGTCTCGCGGACTTGGTCCGATGTTGACATGCCAGCCACGTCGATGCGCTCCGTGCGGTAGGAAACCTCGTTGATCTGGACTGGCTCCGCGGTGGCGCTGTGTTCACCCACGCTCAGCAGAAGGACGTAGTGGGGCCCCTCCTCATGGAATCCCAGCGGTTCGGGATTGCCCGGGTACCCATAGAGAGGTGAGTCAGCCGGGAAAAGACGCATGCCGTGATAGTGTCCGAGCAGCACAAAGGCGGCGCCGCACCCCTCCACATCGCTCACCTCGAAGGGACAGTGGGCCGCCTTTCGTTCAGGTACTGCTGAAACATCCGAGCCATGAAGCAGGGCGATGGCCGTCTCCGAGCGATCCAGATGGAGATCCCGCAGGAGATTGTCCCGGACGGCGGGGCTGTTGTGCCCGACGCCCCAGACTGCTACGCTGCCCGCAAGCGCGACTGGCTGCCATTGCATGCTGTCGAAGATGTGCACGTTGGCGGGCCAATCGAGCCGCCGATAGAGGCTATCCGGAACGTATCGGTCGTGGTTGCCTGGAGCGATCAAGACGGGCCGCGGCGCCAACCGCTCGAATTGGCTCACGATGAAACGGCCTGTGTCAAGCGTGACTCGGTCGTGCTCGTAGAGGTCGCCCCCAACGGTGACAGCATCGACGTTGCGCTCGAGGGCCAGATCGACGATGCGGCGGAGGACGCTCCGGAGTTCTTCACGCCGCCTACTGGCCTCGCTCGAGGCCATGCCAACGCCTGCAAACGAGCAGTCTAAGTGAACGTCAGCGAAGTGCAGAATCTTTACCACTGCCCCAGTCCTGACCAGGAGCGCATCAGTCCGGCGCCTGATACTGCGGATGCATCGTATCGCGCCACCCTTTTTGGCCTAGTTCAGCGACCTCGTCTGCCCTCTCCGATTGGCCCCCTGCGACGGTCTTTCGTTCGCACTTCTCTTGGCGGATCCGTGCTGCACCTTGCGGGCTACTGTTCGGGGTCTTTCGGCGCCATCGCATCTACCAGGCAGGGATAGAATATCACGTTGGAAGTCGGCGAAGCACGCAGTTCGTGCATCGAAGATTGGACGATCCCGCCGCGGGTCGTGACGAGCTTCTCAACTGCTGCAGGTGCCACTCTGCGGCATTGGCCGCCACACCGACAAAGACGGCCTGGGCCTACCGACAGCGGCGATCCGCCCGACGGCCTGCTGTGGGGTGCCAAAACCTCATCCGTATGTAGAGCGTTGCTCCGCTGGCTCAGGCAGCTCAACGTGTCAACGGTGCAGATACGGATAGAGTTTTGACACCCCACACCCATGGGGCCGCCTCTTCGGGCTGCCCCGCCATCGGTGGGGCGGATCAGCGCTCGACCGGTCCTGGGTGGTCTGCACCACGAGTACGATTGGGTGGCCGCTTGATCAGGGAAGACGCGGATGGAATATTGGCACCCCACAGCCGCCTTGACCGGCGTCGTCTCAATTGTCCCTCAGATAGCCCCTTGGGGGCCGCCTTCATTCTCTACTCCAGCAGCGCCGCCACCTTGCGCCACCCCTTGTCCTCCTCGCCCTCCAGGCGCCCCGGTCTTCCCGCAGGCTCGGCTCAGCTGATCTCGATGGGAAACTTGTGGGCGGCGGAGTCGGCCAGCCCCCTGGCTCAGTGGACGTAGCGCTTAAAAGGCCACACCCTCTAGCCCTCCTTCGCAGCAGTCCAGGATGCGGTCACGCCTAGCCGCTCCTCGCCCATACTCCATGGTTCGGGCGGCGTGCGGCTGGTTCCACCACGTGTGAGCGGTTCCAGGCGGCTGCCCTAACCATTGCCTACTCCTGCCACCTCCGGTTGCTTGTAGCGTTCAGCGTTGTCACGACAGTGCTGCCGAACGGCCTCCACCCAGCGTTGATACCAGTACCAAAGCCCGCCCAAATCGACGCCGTAGCCCTTGCCCGGATTTTTTGCGTCCAGCGACCTCCATAGAAGGGTATGCTGGTGCGGACCGAAACCGATATAGCCCTCTTCATGCATGAGTCGCAGGACATCCTTCCTGAGATACTTGGGCTTTTCGACCTCCTTTTGGACCCAGTATTGCTTGTCGATTTGCTGGGCAAGTTCTGAGCTAGGGGAAATGAACTCGACCACCTGATCAGCCTGGCCTGCCTTGCCGGTGAGTTTTTGCGCAAATAGGAGTCGATAAGAGTATTGCGGACTATTGAATTCGTCCTGGGTCAGTTGGCCGTCGAAGTCCGCGATGTAAGCTCTTAGACGTTCCGGGATCTCTTCGGCTGCTGCCAACACCTCCACCTGGTCCCTCGACAGTTCGACGAGCTGCAGACTATAAGTTAGATGCGCGTCTAACCCATATTGCTCGCCAAACAGTTCCTTCAAATAACGGTTGTAGTTTAGACAGCACGCTTGATAGCGGCCGCTCAGATAGGTGTCCAACCTCAATGTCATCTGGTGCTCGATCTCGTGCCTGAGCCCGATCAGGAACTTGAGATTGTTCCTCGTGTTCTTGTCCAAGGGGCACCCGTCATCATCAAGACAGCGTTCGAGCTCCCAGTACTTGTACGCGCCTCGTTTGGTCCGATCGAAGCGCCGCCTCTGGGTGCGTAGGGTGAAGTAGCGGTACTCGACTCCTACCCGGCGGTAGTACGCGTGTAGCAGATACGTCCAGGCGATGACCATTAAGACAATGAAGGTCTCCGACTTGAACTGGGTCAGCGGGCTGTTGAACGTCTGGACAGCTGACAGGGCCGCCTCCTGTGACTTCGCCAGAAGTTCAGCCCGGATCGAGTAGACGCGACGGTGACGCTTCATGGACACGCCTCAGCGTAAGACGTGTCCGTCAGACGGACGGCTGCCTCCTTGTCCACGTACGGCTCGTTCCATGTGACAGTTGGTAAGCTCACTTCGCGCCCTCCGAAGGCCCGAAATCGGTCTTGAGCTGGGAAGCCAGATGGCCAAGAAGCTCGAGAAGGCGCTCGACCTCGTCGCGATCTAGAGGGTAGAGCCGTCCCTTGAGATGCGAATACCCTGGTACCTTGGCAACAAACTCTTCGTCAACGACGCCTAGGTTGTGCTCGTAGATGTGGCGCACCTGGAACAGGCGGACCAGATCGTCGAAGCCGTCCGCTCCAAGGCGTGCACCTACCCCAACCCCTCTCGCCTTCTCGAGGGAACGGTCTAGAGCTGCTATGTTCTGGAAAAGATTCTTGGGCCTGTCCGGGAGGATTTCCGGCCGCGCCTGGCGCAGCTTCTTGCCAAGGGCGTCAAACGCCGCCACAGCGCTGCCAAGGGCGTCCACCAGGATTGCCTTCACCAATTCCTGGTCGTCAGCCGTCTCCGGGAGGTCAAGCAGATGCAGCCGCCGGCGACAGACCTCTAGGCACGCATCGAAGACTTCGAATGCATTGAGCTGGCCGCAGTCCGGACAGAAGGCGAAGATGCCAAAGACAGCGAATTCGAGCCCGCAGGTGTTGCAGGTGACCGGCGTCTCGACATCACTTTCGCGATAGGAGTAGATGCGAAAGCTAGGCGTGCTGACCGAGAATTTGACAGTGATCAGCGAGTTCCGTGAGGGCCGATTTAAGCTCTCTATGCTGCGTCTGAAGTCCTGGAGCATGGGCTCCAGGACTTGCTTGGCCACAATACTCTTCGCGTATTCCACTTGGTCCGGCGTGAGGAAGTCGGACGAGTCTGCTCGCGTCCCGCAGTAGGGACATCCGCAATCCTCGATCGGAAGGCCAGTTCCGGGTTTGAGTTTGAAATACTGGCCGCACTCCGGCGAGGGGCATCGCCGCCCCACCATGCCTTTCTCGTCGGTTGGGAGGCTCACTCGGATAGTCCTGTCACCCATCATTCCCGGCTATCCCCTGCGGCAGCGGGAGATGCAGCCACCTTTACACGCGCCTGCGCAATCCCTCAGCCTCTATCTCCAGAAGCCCGCCCAGCCGCCGCGCCGCAACGACCCGCACGGGCTCAGGCCAAAACGGCCCTTCGAGAATGGCACCAGGCGTCGGAAGTCCGTTATTGCCCATCGGTGATCAGTGGGACACGGCCGTTGTCGCATTCGGATTATACCCATTGGCCCCAAAAGATGATAGCGACCAGAACAGAGTTTCGTGGCCTCGCCACGATTGTACCCGCTGGCGGGCCGCCTAACGGAAGTTGCGAGCCCCTCGACGTTGGCCTGCTCCGCGGGCAGGCTCTCCCCGACCACAGGACGTGGCACAGGGGGAGTCGGGAGGCTGGCGGTTCGTACATCGAAAGACTGGATGTCACAGGCCTCGCGTAATCTCTGCCAATCGGAGTTAGTAACCATCGCCAAATTCTAGCTTCGGGCAGGCCTTCTTTAGCTCTTCGTTCAGTCTCATGAGTTGGGCCGCCATCGGCTGGACTCCGTCGCCTAGTTCTAGCCGCAAGAAGAAGCGGAGATTTAGGCCAGCCCCGGTCTTGATGATGTCCGCCAGGCCATCAACGAGGTCTTGGAGCTCGGCCGGCTCGAGTTCGGCCTCTGTCGTAAAGCCTCGCGGGGGCGGTGGAGGCGGCGGTGCTTCTGTCGGCACGCTGAGCCGCACCAACGGCGACCCGGACCACTCGCACGGCCATGGCCCGGAGTCCGGCGTGCGCTCCAGATAGCGGGCCCGAATGGCGGAATCGATAGCCGACCGGACGGTTGTCCAGGGAAGTGTCTTGCCAACTGTGACCGACAGCGCATCGCTGATGGCTGCTGCAGTGGTGATAGGTTCCCCCCAGGCAGCCTCAAGATTCTGGGGTAGGACAGCCGTCGCCAGGAGCTCTGCTGGCGGCGGGTGTAGCAGAGCGGTATCACTCAGAACACCGTAGGGGATGTCCTCGCGGTAGATGCTGGCCGGACCCGCCGTGAGCCACACCGCCCCCGCCCTGACGCCCTCCTGGATGGCGTTCTCGACCACCTCTTTCGCTGCCTTGGGAACAGGGAATGCTTCCTCGTAGCCCTCGCGCTGCACCTTGCTGACATGCGAGCCGTCGAAGAAGGCCAGCACCTGCCCCACCGAGATCGACCCTCCATCTTCGGGCCAGAGTCCTGGCAGTGCGCCAGGCACGAGGAGCGTGCCGTCAAGGTCAGTGAGTTCGGCCGCTTCGGGCAGCACCACTTCCAGGTCTCGCTCCCGAAGGTCGCCCTCCGTCGGCTGAGCCCGCCAGATGGTGCGCACGCTCTTGTCAGGACGGGGAAGCCGCAGCACAAAGTACCCCTGTTCAACACCGAGAGCGAGTGTGTCGGCGATGTCCTTCTGCCGGAGCATCTTCGGCAAGTGCGGGAACTGAGCGAACGCGGTCACCAAGTCGCTGGCCCGACGTGATGTCTCCTCTTCTCGCCAGAGCGCATAGGGGCCATCGGGCAGGAGGGCCTCCGGGCTGATAGCGGACTCCTGGATGCGTGAGCGCTTGTCGTTCTTCACAACTTCAAAGATGGGCTCGCCGGTTGCCGTTACTCGGAAAGCCTCCACCTCGCCCTTGGCCGCAACAGTGACCACAATGCAGTAGGTCTGGACGAGGGCGTCGGGGATCCTCTTCCGCGCCTCATCGGTGTAACCGGACAGAAGCACCTTGCGCACATCGTCGAAGTCTTTCGCCTCGGGGAGATTCCGAACTTCCTCCCAGCCCATGTAGTCACGCACTCGACTGCGGACCAGTTCGAGCCCCTCTCTGGAAGGGACGACCAGCAAGATAGCGTTGCGATAGACGCGCGGACGATCTGGGCCGGTCGTTTCATCGATGAACCGTCGGGACTCAGCGCTCGGCTTGCCAGCCTCCGAGGCTGCCCGAGGCCCAAGGACCACGTAGTGGAACTCGCCGTCATCCTGAACGTCTCGGGGATGGTCGGGCAGGTTGTGCACCCGGGCACCTGCTGCCGCTGCGCCGGCAGTCAAACGCTTCTCCCTGGCAATCCAATCCCGCAGGGTCATTTCGATGACCTCCGGGGGCCCAACACGGGCGCAAGCGTCACTGTGCATTTGGCGCAGGTTGGGTCTGGTGCCAAGGCGCCACCACTTGGGAAGCTCCAGCACAGCAGCCCCGGTTCCATCGGTGGCCCCGGCGATCGCCGCTTCGTCCAAGAAGTAGGAGACCTCCGTCCAGCGACGCAGCGCCTTCTCCAGCTCGATCTTGTCTGGCTTGGCAGCTCCTAGTAGCACGAGCAAGTCGCGGGTGAGGGCTCGCTGGCCGATAGGCTGGGAATGCAGGAATGTCGCCATCACGGCTTGTTCCACTTCGCGCCCCTTGAGCGCCGGGAACTCACCCTGAGTGTCCCTCGTCTTGGCCAGCTCCCCTTCCAAGATAGCCGCCCATTCCTGGCGCTTGCCCTCGTACGCCTCTGAAGCCGCAATGGAGGTCAACTCGCGGGCGGCTTCGGAAAGGCCAGGGCTGCCGGGCGTGTTGAGCAGGACGTTGGCCCCCACAAGTGGCGACGTGTCCCACTTCTCGGCGGCGCGCAGGGCCATAGCGAAGGTTCGGAGCACGCCTCGGGTGCGCTGAAACCCCTCCAACTGGGTCCATTTGGTGTACAGGGCTTCCGTCAACTCCGGATGGAACGGGTAGCTGGCGAGGTAGCGTTCCTCTTCTGCCTGTCGGTTCTTGCGGGTACCCTCGTCCAGCACCGAGATGCCCTCCAGTGCTGCGACGACGTGGGGCAGGAAGCGTTCCCGGTCGCGGATCGACTCAGCCGTGAAGAACCGTCGCCGGAGGATCTCCGCCACATCTTGCTTCTCGACGGGTTGGACACCCTCCTCCCTCTCGCGGCGGAAGATAGCGTACAGCTCTTGGGCGATCTCCTTCCCAAGCTCGTCGCTCTTACGCGGCTCAGTGGCGAGGAGGGACGCCACGATGCAGGCTCGATCCACCTTGGTGGCCGCCTGAGTCAACGCCTGAAAGAAATCCTGGAGGCGGTGCCGCCATTGCGTATCCAGCCCCACCTTCTCGCGGGCGTACATCAGCACTTCGTCGATCAGGATGAGGGTGGCGAGCCCGTCGCGAGCCGGCCACTCCAGAAGGTCGCGCACCAGGTTCTCCGCTGGCGGTGTCTCTCGTTCCTCATCCTTCTCCTCGGCGTTAAGCAGGCGCAGGCCGTCGGCGCCGGCGATCTGGAACGCGAGCACGCTCCACGGGTGCCACAAACGCCGCGCCTCTCCATTCGGGCCGTGCACCTCCATCCCCTTTTCCACATCCAGCTTGTCGAAGCAAAGGGAGACGATGCGGGCCTTCGGCGGCGTGATGCCTCCAGCGTGCTGCCGGAATTCATGGACCGCCGGAAGGTCCGGCAGGTTATCGGGGTCGTTGACCAGGTGATAGAGAGTGATAAGGGCGTGGGTCTTGCCGCCGCCGTAGGTCAGCTCCAGTTGGCGCACCGCTTTCTCGTTCTTGCCTGCCAGCCTCTGAAGGACGTCCTTGACGAGCTCCCGCAGGTTGAAGGTAGGGTAGGTCAGGGCGAAGAACTCGGAGGGCTGCTGGTAGATCGGGCGCGCTCGCCCCATGACGACGTCGTACAGGTCGGCGGCGAAGATGCTGAGGGTAAGCTCGCCGGAGCGGAGGTCATCACGGAGCGTTACGACTTGGTGCCAGGGGGTCGTGGCTGAAGAACTCATTGGCTTACCTCCGTCCTAGACGGTTGAGTACGGTGCTGCGCTATTGGCAGCAGCGCCTGCACGAGCGGGAGAAGCAATTGATACGCGGTCCCCAGGGTAGACTGGTCTGCCAACCGATGCGGGCCCTTGATGGCGTGGAACTGGTTGTTTCGCACAGTGTACAGCAGGGAGGATGCCACCTCTTGGAGCGACCTCCTCTTGTCTTCGGTGGATGCCAGTGCAGGCGCTACAGCACTGACGTGGGCCACACAGTCGCGAGGATCCTTCCCGAGGAAGTAGTCTCTCATGTTCACGATCCCTTGGACGGGTGCGCCCGCGTCCGGCCCTACTACGAATTGCTCCGTGGGCGCGTCATTGAGGCTGCTGATAAGCTCCACGTATTCCTCGGTGTAGAGCCTTTCGATGTCGTCCGTGGGAACTTGATCCAAGGCGGCCCGTATCTTGTCCGCCTCCCTGCCGTCGAACCGAGCAAGGAGGCAGTAGAGGTTGTTGAAGGCGACGAAGAGGTACAGGTAGGCAGTAAACGGGTCCGGATCCCTGTTCGTTCGGTTGAAGAACCGGTGGGCCCGTCGGTAGCTTTCCCGGGTCGACTGCAGATATGCATCGCCCCAATAGGCAATGCGCCGCGTCTGCAGGTCTTCAGCGCGTCGGTTCATTCCACCCTCTCGGCAGTGTCTGTCATCAGCCGCATCTGCGGATGGGCGCCGCGGGCGGTCACGTGGTTCATGATCGTCTCCAATAGCGCCCGCTCGTCCGGCTGGTTGTCTTTGCGCGCCAGCTCGATCAGGGCCTGGAGCAGACGCGGGAAGAGGGCGTTTCCGCGAAGGCCCCGGTCCTCGATGTAGGCGTCCACCTTCTGGACGTCTCCCTCCCGCCAGAGGCGCATGATGCGGTGCACCTGGTCGATGAGCGGCGCCGGCCGGCCTTCCGCGTCCAATCCCAGCGACTTGCCACGGCGGTGGTCCCAGCGCTTGAGCCGGACCTTGCTGCCGCTGCCCCGCTCCTCCGGCTCCTCCTCGGCGTCTTCGCTCTCCTCTTCTTCCTCCTCTTCGGTCTCGGCGGAGCCGCTGGTGAAGGCGACGAGTTCGTAGCGGTCGGCCAGGTCGCGGTCGCGGAGGTTGCACGACTGGGCATAAAGGATGCACGCTCCGACCGGCGCCTCGGTGAAGCCGAAGTCGTGGCGGTGGAGTAGGTAGTAGATGGTGGCGGTGTCCAGGCCGGCGGCCTCCTCGCTCTCGCCGTCGCGGGAGAGGACGCGGCCGACCACGTAATCCACCACGATGCGCCGGACGTGGTGCAGGAACTCCGAGACGGTGAGGATGGCGTTGGGCTCGTCCGCCTTCTTGACGACGGGGTGCTTGCTGTAGGCCTCCAGAGCGGGGCCGGTGGCGGCCCAGACGAAGTCCGGCCCGCGGATGCCGGCGTCCCAGAAGTCTCGCAGGCGGTCGTAGATCTTGGAGCGCATCTCCTCCAGCACCTGGTTGTCCCAGCCGGGCCGCGCCGTCTCCGGCCGCTTCCGGCAGACGAGCCAGACGGAGGAAGCGAGGGCGGCTGAGGTCAATGCCCTTGTTCGGCTACTGAGTTCTGTTTGAATGGGCCAGCTTCCATCAACCACGAAGCCAGCTCGGATGATCGAAGAAACTAGGGTTTCCCACGCATTTGGCTGCTTGTTGGCGAAAGCAACGACCAGGACGCCCTGAGGTGTCAGCAAGTCCTGGCAGACCCGGAAAGCACGGAACATGCCTCCTTCATAGGCAGCTCTGGACTCCTCAGCGTCTCCACCGAAGCGGCTAGCATCGTCAATGAGTTCACCATCCTGTCTTTGGTGATCCCACTTGGGGCCCAGCGTCTCAGAGAACGCTGTATCCATTTCGGGAGATATGCCTGCAAGGGTCCGGCGGAGCCAGATGTAGAAGAAGTCCATCGCGTCGGAATACGGAATGGCGTCGTAGTAGGGAGGGTCAGTTACGACGACGTCAAGTTCCTCAGTGGCATTAGGGAGCAGAGCAGATTGACAACGGGCTTTGGGCGTAATGCTGCTTGTTGACGCCGCTCTGAGTGATGTACGGACAGCAGCGACCGTCGATTCCAACATTGAAAGGTAGCTTCCCGCATGCTGCCCAGGGGGCACGCTCTCAGCAAAGTCCCAAGTGATCGGCAATGCATAGCGAGAGAACACCTGGCGGATTTGTTCGTTGCCAACATGCCAGGTGCACAAAGTGCATGCCAGGTGGACGGCTTTTGAGAGGTTGGCCGTCAGATACGCGACGACCGCCTCCACCCACTCCGGCGGATAGCCCTCGGCGCGCATGGCGTCGCGGGCGGCGCGGGTGTGCTTCACGAAGGTCCCCAGGGCAAGGAGCTGGCGCGGGGTGAACAGCTTGTACCACTGGTCGAAGCCGTATAGCGGCACGCGGAAGCCCAGGGCCTCCTTGGTTGGCAGGGGCTCCGTCGGCAGGCCAAAGGGCACGTCCCGGAAGGTCGCCTCCACGCAGCCGCCGGCATCCTCGGCGGCGCGCAGTTCGTCGGGCGCCGGCAGGCTGTACTCTTTGCCCTTGGCGCCGTCCACCACCACAGACGTCATCTGCGTGCCCAGGCGGCCGGCCAGCCCTTCGGCCCGGATGTCATCCAAGGTCATGGCCACGGTGCCGGGGCCGCCGCAGACGGGGCACCAGGCGCCGGAGCGGGACATGGTGCCCTGGCCCACGCGGCGGTCGTGAGCCCGCTGCTGGGCGGCGTTGCCGCCCACCTTCGGCTCGTCCACCACCTCAAAGTCCACGCCGGAACGGTCGGCCCGCGGGCGCATCTTCAGCCGGAAGCGTTTCTTCTCCTTGTGGCAGAGCCAGAGGGTCTTGAGGAGGGGCAGGGTGGCGCGACAGTTCTTACAGGTGACGGTGCGGGCCCACAGGTAGGCCACGGTGGTCTTGTCGTCCACGGTGGGGTAGAAGCGTTCCAGATCGGCCCTGGCCCGCTGGAGCACCCAGTGGCCGCAGGCGCGCACGTGCCAGGCCAGGTGAGCCTCCGGCGCCTCCAACATCGGTGCTTGGTGGCCTTCGTCCTGACGGCCGCGGCCCTTCTTCGGCCCGCGGGTCTGCTTCAGGAACTCCGCCATGAACTCCGGCGACTCCAGGGCGAACCGGGGCAGCGGCCTGGTCTGGCCGGCCAGTCGCTGCGGGTACTCGAGGGTGCATTTGAGGATGAACCAGGCGACGGGGTTAATGTCGATGGCGGTGGCCTCGCAACCCAGGCGCATCGCCTCCAGGGGGATGGCCCCGCCCCCGGCGAAGGGGTCGAGGACCCGCGGCGGGCGGCCGTAGACCTTGCGGATCTCCTCCCGGAAGAACTCCAGGTCCGGCCCGTTCTCGCGCCCCCAGTGCAGGATGCCGCCGACAGTCTCCTCCTTCACCACGGGCACGTCACGGCCGCCGACCCGCTTCGTGGTGTTCTTGGTCACGACCTTGCCGGCCAGACGCTCCAGGAGGCGCTGGCGCTCCGTGTCGTTACCGGGGTCAGGCAGCAGCGTAGCGATGAGGGCTGCGCGGCAAGCGGCCAGGGGTCGCCGCGCCGGCCAGATGTGGAGCGTCGAGATGTGCCCGTGGCGCACGTTCTTCTCGTGCACGGAGTCGAGGGACGCCTGCTTCAGGGGGAAGGCGACTTCGATGAGGCGCGGGCAATCGTCAGTCATGAGGTGCACCTTCAAGTGCGCGGAGGAAGTCGTCCCCTGAGATAGTGCCCGGTTTCCGGGGTCCTAGTTCGTCGATGAACCGCGACGCAACGGTATTTGCATACGTGGGCCCCCCGCCCCTCACTCGCGCACCCATCCGATGGGCGAGTCCGCGCGGTAACCTGACAACGCTGGAGATTATAAGCGTGGCTCGTGCGCGCGTTATAGCGACGTAGAAGAGCCGGCGCTGCTCCTGCAGCGACCTTTCGCTATCGGCCGGCGGCAGGTCATCGTCAATGAACGGAATCAAGCCCTCAATGCAACCGACGATGGTGACCAAGTCAGCGGTCAAGCCCTTCGACTTATGAAGGCTCATCACGCGAACATAATCAACGTCAGTGGGTAGCTCCGGCTGTGTCACGGCGGTTCTAATTTCTTCGAGCAGAAGGCGCCCATCATAGTCTGGCTGTCCAATTGACGCGCCAATGAACCGAAACGGCTCAGCCCAACCGACCGCTGGTGGAAATAGCGCGTCCAACAGGTCCTGGCCGCGAAGATCGGCCATGCTGGCCAACTGCTTGTTTGCGTCGCAGTATCGACCGACCATGTCGCCGATGTATGGGAGCTTGAACTCGCCGGCAACGATCCGGTCCAAAGCCTGTCTCGGAGACTCGCCGGTGTTCTCGCAGTGAGCGCGCAGGCGCGCCCAGCCGTTCTTACGCAGGGAGTCGCTTCCGAAGCCACACCAACACCGCAGCGCCACCCGGTCGGCAGGATTGGCGAGAAGCGCAAGCAAGACAAATGCCTGTTGGGCTTGGCTTGCCTCAAGCTCCTTGGGGTTGCCGTCCAGTGCTTCCTCATGAAAGAAGCTGTGGGCCGGTGTCCCCATGTTGTTCAGCGCGTCCCGAATCCTGTAGCCCAGCTGTCGCCGTGGAGACAGGATGAGCACGCCCCCAGATTCCACGTCTCCACCCTTGACACGACTGTCCACAAACCTTGCGATCCCCTCTACCTCGTCGTCCAAGCTGGTCCACTGCACTACGTAGACTTCTCCGGGAGGTGCTCCGGCCAGTGGGACGAGAATCCTTGCGCTGCGCGTGGGGTTGTACTGAATCAGGTGATTTGCCATTTCGACAATGGCAGTTGGGCATCTCCTGCACTCATCAAGGCTCTCATCGGCGGTTGCCGGGTGAGTTTGGTCAAATGTCGAAATGCCCTCAGGATGGGCGTACTTGAATGAGTAAATGGATTGATCCTCATCTCCGACGACGGTAAAGGCACCGCCATCGGCAAGGATATCGAGGAGTGCCTGCTCTGCCCGGTTAAGGTCTTGATACTCGTCTACGAGGACATGCGCGAAGCGGGGCCGCAGCGGCGATGCCGGGTTCCCCCGCAGGAATCGAAGCGTCTCCGGAATAAGCTCGCCGACGAGCATCGCCTCGTGGAATTGAAGCCATGACAGCAGTTGGCTTTGAAACGCCCGATCCAAGGGATCCGTAGGCCAGCCGGGTTCGTCGGACTGAAGACGCGCCCACGCAGAATTGAATGCGTGCAGCCTTCTGTTGCAGTCGCGCACTCCTCCGAATGTATCCCCGCATAGGTCTTCAAGCAAGAATCGCTCCTCGAACTTCATCAGAGGTCGAGGAACTCTGGCGGTGAGCTGGAGCACTTCTCCTCGACCAAGAAGGCGAAAGCAGAAAGAGTGAATGGTCCCGGATTGCACGCGGCCTGCGTTGGGCATGGACAGCTTCAACAGTTCCTTCCGGAGGTCATTGGCGGCAGTGCGCGTGAAACTGCAGGCAAAGATCGCGTCAGGCTTGGCACCCTCTTGAAGGAGACGCGCCACTCGCCGGATCAAAGAGAACGTCTTGCCAGTCCCGGGCCCGGCCATAACTCGAAGGGGGGACCGATCTGAACTCGCGATTCGCCTCGCCTTGTCGCCCAAGCCATCATGCCAATCCATGGCTCAACCCTCCGCCGCCTGAAAGATGGCGGCCTCGTCAATGATGACGCCGCCTCTGGCCCGTACGAGTAGCTTCGCGAAGGGGTCCTGCACTCGCAGCAGCCGCGGGTGGGTAGCCGCGCAGTCGTACACCACGTAGAGCCAGTACTGGTCGCGCAGGTTGGCGGCTTTGGCCCACTCGTTCTCGGAGAGCTGGACATCGCCCACGGCCCGTCGGCCTTTCACCTCGATGCAGCGCTCCTCGCCGTTCGGCCGGTGGGAGAGCAGGTCAAAGCCTATCCTCTGGAGAGGGTCGGACACATCAAGGACGGTGGCACTCAGAGACTCCTCGTAAGCCCGGGCCACGCGCATGGCAATCAGCTCGATCTCGCGGTCGTGGCGCTCCCGCTCCTCCGGATCGCTGGACGGCAACACCAGCGCGTGGGCCAGGAAGCTGACTCCGTTGGCCTCCACAAGTTCGGGCTCCCGGCGCAGTATTGCGAGCGCGCGTTCGCGCTGAGCGGCCAAGGCAGCCTGCTTTCTGCGCACGTCCTCCAGCGCTCGTTGAGCAGAGGCATCGCCGGCGTCCGCTCGCTCCCTCAGCTTCACGCGTGTGGCGGCGAGTTCGGCCTCCTGATAGTCGAAGCCGGCCTGAAGGAATGCCTCTCGCTCCTGCACCGACGCGGTGAGCGACGCCGCCAAACGCTCCGCCGCTGGCCTGGCCACCGTCTCCTCCAAGCGCAGCCTGGCAGCTTCGAGCGCTTTGGTGATCTGATCTATCGACGGCAGGGCTGTAGGGGCCACCGCCTTCGCAAGCTGCAGCACCATGGGCAATTCAACAGGACACGTGTGCACCGCGTTATCGAAGGTCTGAGTGATGGCGACCAGCCGTACATCTAGCATCTGCTCCGCCCCGAAGGCTTCAGGGTAGGCTGGGTCGGCCCGTTGGACTGTAGAGACGAGGGCTAGGTGGTAAAGGTAGGGCTCGGTGGCATAGGGATCGATGAACGCAGCGCCGCGCAAGGCGTCCGGCCCGAACCGCTCAGAAAAGAAGGCTCGGTAGCGGTCGAAGAAGGGTTCACCAGGTCGTAGGAACAGGACATCCTCGGTCGGATCTGGCTTGTTTACGGTAAGGGGAAGAGGTACTCCCTGAGTCGCGTCCTCCATCGCCAAGGCGAGACGGAGAGGCAACCGTTCAAGGTGGAACTGCCCCTCGAGATCCCCCTCGATATTGACTCCAAGGAAAGGGGCTGATTTTTCCAAGAAGTGCCTGACATAGCCGGGAAGGAGCCGGTGTAGCTGGTCCTGGTCTCGTTGCGCTCGGAGCGTCGGGAGCTGGGAGGCCACATCGCCACCCGTGCCCCTTAGCTTTGCATCGGCCTCCTCGATGGCACGAACCTGTTCCTTGGTAAGCGTGCCTTCGATCCTAGCGATGCTCTCATCCTCTGCCCCTTCCACCACCGCTCGCATGATCAGTTCGCTGAGGGAGACATCCTGGAACTGGCGGCCAATCACGTCGAAAACCTTATCGGAGCCCAGCTCTCTCCGGATGTTTTCCAGCTTGTCCAGCAGGGTCTTGAGGACGCGGCCCTCGCGGGTCTTGCCAGCGACCAAATTGATGAGGGCGACAGGGTCGTGGCGCTGCTTGTACCGGTGGATCCGGCCCATGCGCTGCTCGATACGAGCCGGGTTCCAGGGGATATCGTAGTTCACCATGATCCAGCAGAACTGGAGGTTGATGCCCTCCCCCGCGGCGTCTGTCCCTACCATGAAGCGGCAGCGGGTTCGGAACTCCTCCATCTGGGCCTCCCGGTCCCGGTAGGGCATCCCGCCGTGGATGCGCGCGATCTCGCCTGTGTAACCCATCCCTTCCAACCGCCGGACCAGGAACTCCATGGTGTCCCGATGCTCAGTGAATATCAGGAGCTTCTCGCCCTTGAATCGCTCATCCTGGATGACTTCCCGGAGTTTCTCGAACTTGGACTCCTCTCCCGCATCGTAGGCGCGCTGCGCGAGATCCAGGAGCTCCACCACCTCCAGGCGCTCAGCCTCAAGCTCCGCCAGTGTCATGGCCGCGGTGGCGCCCATCGCTGACTGTTCGGCGAGATCCCGCTCCTCCTGCCCATCCTCCGCTCCCTCCTCGTCGCTGGTCATCTCCTCTTCGAAGTCGCGAACCCGGAGGCGTGCCTGCTCTGCCGCAAGGCCCTCTTCCGTGAGCTCTCGACTCGCGAAGGCCACGATGTATTCGTCCAGCCGGTCGCGGCGGCGCTCAAGCGACCGAAGCAGGGCCCACGTGGAGCTCGCGGCACGTCGCTGTAGCACACTCATCGCCAATCGAGCCGCGGAGCGGTTCAGCACCCGGGCTCGGTTGAAGTAGGTGCGGACGTAGGACGTCAGCTCGTCGTAGAGTTCCTGCTCAAGGTGGGACAGCTCATAGCTGGCCGTGGTGCTCTCCCTCGACGGATAGATACGAGTGCCATCGAAACGAACCATCTCCTCCTTGGTGCGGCGGAGGAAGCGCGAGGCCCGGGCTTCGGACGGAAAGCTGTGGAACGCATCGACCGTCCTCAGTAGGTTCGGCTCTAGGAGTCGCCACAAGGCGTAGTAGGGGAATTCCTTCCCCATGTGAGGCGTAGCGGTTAGCAGTAGTAGATGGGGCGCGTGCCAGGAGAGGTGCCGCGGCGGCCGGCTCTGTTGCAGCGGCTCCGCCCCAGCCAGCAGTTCCGCCAGCTTGTAGCGCTCCGTGGTGTCGTAGGTGCCATCCGCATTCCTCATAGCGGCCAGCTTGTGAGCCTCGTCGAAGGCCACTAGGTCATAGGGGATGGTGTCGGCTTGAGCCAATCGTTCGAAGGCTCTGTCGCCAGCCAGGGTGTCGATGCTGACCAGTGCGAGGTCGCTCCCTGCGCCCGCGAAAGGGTTATCCGTTCGGCAGTCGAAGCCCGTGACTTCCCGGCAATACAAAGAGAACAGAGTCCGCATCTCCCGCTTCCAGTTCCCCACGAGGCCCGCCGGAGACACGATGAGCACACGACGGACTAGGTGTCGGCTAAGCATCTCCCGTATGTACAGGCCCGCCATGATGGTCTTTCCCGCACCGGCGTCGTCAGCGAGGAGCATGCGCAGGCGGGGCTGCGACAGCATGGCCTGATAGACGGCGATGATCTGATGGGGGAGCGGATCGATGATGGCGGTCTCCGTGCCGAAGATGGGGCTGAACAAGTGACCGTAGCGAAGCCTCTCTCCCTCAACGAAGAGACGGACCAGATCAGGTTCGGCTCTGAAGTCGGGGGTCGACGCGACGCTCGCTGCGGAATATACGCCTGCGGGCTCATGCACCATGGCACGCTGAGATCTGGTGAACATCGCGCGCGAGGAGGTTGCAGCGGCGGCTGCGAGGGTGCTCAGCGCCTTGATGGCCAACCTATTGGGGCGGGATTGGCCGTTTTCCCACCGACTCACGGTGACGACGGTCACGCCCAAGCGGTCAGCGAGCTGGCTCTGCGTCAGACCGAGCTCCGCTCGAAGAGCTTTGATCCACTCAGGCGAACCGACAACGGCGCTGACCATTTGGCCCCGCCAGGAAAACCGACTTAACAAACTATAACACCGGCTCGCCGGCGATTCAACCGGTGGCCGTCCAATAAGGTTGCAGACCCCCCAACGATGGCCTGGATCAGGGCAGGGGCTCTGGGCGAGGAGACAAGGGGCACGAGCGCCTGCTCGATGAGCATCGGCTCTCAGAGTGAGACGGACGCCTCTCGCGTCATAGTCCCATCTCGCTACCGTCGGCGAAGAGGGCCTTTCGTTGGCCATGTGACAAGTAGATGATGACCTCCCACATGAGGCGATACGAAAGCCTCATGGAAAGAAAGGCATCAATCCCCTCAAGCAGATCGTTGCGGTTTCCCTTCGGGGAGTGGATGACAACGATGCCAGGCCGGTCATGGAGCAGACCGTCTTTCCAGACCCTTCTGGCCCGCCGCCAATCCCTAGTCACGAAGACTAGAGCCATCTGCCGTATCCATGCCAGAAAGGCCAGGTCGTCGGACGTGTTCACCGGGGCGTTCTCTGCGGTCACGACGGGATAGCCCAACTCGGCCAGGCGCTCGGCAACGGGCAGCAAGCCCTGGTCCGTGCAGAACGGCAGACGCTTTTGCTTGCCAGCCCGACGTTTCCTGAAACGTGAATATTCCTGTTTCTTGAGTTCTAGCTTCCCCACAGCGACATACTAGCGCGCGCGTTAGGGGTAATCAAGATAGTCACCTTATCAATAACGCCGTGTTCGATCTCCTGCTCCGTCGGCAGGTGATCACCTTGTCACAGGGTCGGTCAGGCGGCAGCCTTCAAGGGAGGTAGAGGAGGAACCCGAGCTGGACCTGGCGGCTGGGAGGTTTAGTTCTATCACCTTCCATTACCTCTGCTTATGGGGGCGTTGCTGGCACCCGGTTCAGGCGGTCACTTGATGGCAGTATTCGTCCGCACGCACGTGGGGGCGGACCGCCGTGAAAGGGGCGCGCAGGCCGCCGCGCGGGGAAAACCTCACCGAGCTTCTTCGGAAGTATTGTGAGCGGGACCGGCCGCTGAAAGGTGAGACCTAGGCGCAGATTTCGCGGGACGCATGGCTCGACGAGAGCTACGTGTCCAGGCTCTTCTCCGGTGAGCGCACCAATCCGAGCCGCGGCGCTCTGGTTCTTCTGGGTGGTTGGGGCCTGGAGCTAGCGGTAGAGGAAGTGGACGAGCTGTTGATGGCGGCGGACTACAAGCCGCTAGTCCTTCCGGCAAGCATTCGGTAGTGCCGCTCGGAAGGCTGGCCGGGCCCAGGCCCTCCCTTCGTTTCTCCGAGGGCGGGACCCGCCGGGATTGCCACAAGGGGTCCTGCTGCGCGCTCGTCGATTCATGACCGGGGAGACGCGTATAATCCGACTTGAATTACTCTCCCTGTCGGTCTACGAAGAGAACACCCAGGCTCCGGCGCTGGATGTTAGTCTGCGGAGGTGGCCATGGCTGTAGGCGACGCTGGAAAGGTTCGGTTTCGGTGCCAATTTCTCCTAGAGGATTACCAGGAACGGCGTTCGGAGATAAGGCATTATGAGACCCTCCTGCACCGGATAACGGAGTTTGCCAGTAGCTTCCTGAAGGGCCCTAGCCCAGTGCGCTGGTCTTGCCATACTGTCTGATGACCTCCGCGAGGAAGGTGCGGAAGGCGTCTTTGGCTTGTTCCGCCTCCGGTGGGCCAACGGGCTGGAGAGGCCGCCCAGATTCCGCCTCCGGGTGGTGAAGGGGGCTCTGCTTCCGTATTTCATGAATGACAGTGAGCGAAGCCTGCGCCTTGCCGCCCACCAAGTTTCGCACGAAGTCGCTCCTCATTAGATTACCCCAGTCCTTGACCTGCTCGTAGGGGCGCCTTGGTGGCTGCTCTTTGTCCTTCTGCTTGATCCACAAGTCCTCTCGCCTGTCGAACAAGTCTTTCACCATCGCGTCGCAGGCTGAATCCAGGTAGCTGACGTATCCATCCAAGTCATCCGTCTCCAGATCGTTGACTGCGTGACCGACCGTGAGCCGAACTTCTGTAAAGCGGTTGGGCAGCATAGCCTCCAGGTCTAGGTCGTCCGGCACGACTCCTTCGTCCCCGCCAGCGGCACGCCGCATATCCATAACGAGGTCAAAGCTTTCGCTCCCCGAACACTGCCGCAGTGCGACACCCACCAATTGTCGGATGCGGTCGAGGTGCTCGTTCTCGCGAGCATCCCTAAGGGCCGGTAGCGAGGAACGATCGCCGATGCTTGCGACGGCGGTCACCGCTTCCTGACGGACATCGCCCGTGGGGTGCCGCAGCAGGGGATGCAAGAACTCAAGAGCCCGGGGATTCTGCAGTCGCCCCATGATCTTCATGGTGGCGATCTGCCCTTCACCCTCCGGCACGCCGGAGGCCGCATAGCGGTCGAATATCGCAGTCAGCGCCTGCTCGGCAGCCGCTCTTACCGTCGGCTTCACGTCGCGAGCAAGCTGGTGCAGCGTCTCTATGCTTGATTCCTCGGCGAGGCGCCCAAGCGAGCGCGCCACCGCCTCGCGAACCATAGGGCGAGAATCTTCCACCAGGTCGTGGAGCTTGGACGCCCCCGCAGGCATGCCCAACTCTCCGATTGACCGCACTAGCTCGGCCCTGATTGAGAGCCGAGACGCAAGCGCATCGCACAGAACCTCCAGAGCCGCTGCATCCTTACGCTCAGTGAGCAGCGCGACGGCAAAGCGGCTGCGTTCGTCGTGTTCGCTCATGACCCACTGGCGCAGCACAGGGAGCAAGACGTCGGGGGAAGCGTCAGCCAGCATCCGGCTGAGCTTGTCGTCGAAGTTCTCCGTGAGCCATGATGCGATATGCTGGTAAGTCTCTGGGACAGCTTGAAGGGCCTCAAGCGCCACCGACCGCTCTTCACCAAGGTCGCCGTGCCCGATAAAGTGGCGAACCGTCGCCTCGTCAGGGGACCGCCTCAGGGCGGCCACAAGTAGGGGCATCGAGCGGCGCCGTTTGCGGACCACGGCGAGAAGCTCCCTTGCAACGCCCCCGATGATGGGGCCCGACAGGCCCTCAATAACCCGTGTCCCCAGTTGCACGCCGCCATCGTCGCGAAAGCAGAGCTGACGCACGACCGCACGCAGCTGGTCTCCGGCGTTCTCGACTAGAGCCGCCATGAACGGCGTCAACTGGTCATGAACCTCTGGCGCAGTGGTAGCAGCTCCGTGCAGTTCGGTCATCAACTGGAGTGCCGTGGCCTTGCCACAAAGACGTTCGAATAGCACAGACGCAAACCCGGACGCGTGGATCGCAGGATCGGCAAAGAGGCCCATCACATCGTGCAGTTCGTGCGGGGTGCATTCGGCCATCCGATTCGCTGCCGCCTCAAACGCCTGGTCGCGATTGGTTCCTCGTGTCACGAGCTTCCGCCACTGGGTCAGGGTTTGGCTCAAGGGCTTGGCCGAAAGGGCTGCGACTCCATTGCGCCAACTGGCCTCTTGCCAAGGTTGCGTCGACATGATCTCAGCAACCTGCTCCAGTAGGGTGGCGTTGGCAAAACGCGCCAACGCCACCGCTGCCGGCCCGGGGAGGCTCAGCCCTTGCTGCGACATCGCATTGCTGAGGAAGGCACAAATAGCGTCAGCTTTCGCGTGGGCGTGCGGTGAGTCCATGACGATCTGCGCGGCGGAGGAGAGAACCTCCGGCTTGTCGATGTGGGCGTCAGCGGTTGTAAGTGTCTGTTCAAGGGCGGAAACAGTGTGGAAATGTCGGAGGGCGGTGATCGCCCCAGGGCAATGCACATCGTTGGTCTCTGCCAGGTAGGAGCAGAGGGTATCCACTACGGTGTCCTCGCTGAGCCTGGCCAGGGCCAAGGCGGCCAAGCCCCAGATCTCGACGACGTTCGCGTCGTCAGGAGACGGAGGGCCAGCGATATCGATTGTGGGGTTGGCGAATTTTCGTAGTAGGTAGCCTCGCGCCCCTCCAAAGGGGGCGTCAGCGATTCGTCTGAGCGCTGAGCTCTGCACGATGATATCGGGATCGTGCGCGGCGGTGGTCAACAGGAAGCGCTGCCGTTCAGACGCGGCGCCCCCGAGGCGTTCTACCACCGCTCGTCTTAGTTGGACGTCGCCGCTGAACCCGATGATCCTCTCGTATATGTCGAGGCAGTCATCGGCGGGAAGCTCCGCCAGTGCCTCCAGAGCGGCAGTCTTGAGAAACGGTTGGTTTGGCAGGGTGGCTCGAAGAATAACCTTGACGTCCGCTGGGACGGGGTCGAGCTGCCGAAGGGCCTCCGCTCTCTCCGAGAGGTCGCCGCTCCGCAATGCACGCAGAAGCGCCCGCCTATCCTTGCCTGCGTCGTCACTCACGGTGTTCTGAACCTACTGCCGGTGATCCTCTCGCGCCGCATCAACGCAATGCCTGCCCAGTGGCCTATCTAGCACCGGGGTCACCCAGAGTATAGCAGGAAAGCGCTCACAGGCACAAGTAAAGGCTAATGTGTGCTATCGGAAAAACAGAACGGCCGCGATGCCTCTTGAAGACGATGATCGCCAGATGGATAGCGGCAGCGACGTGGCCACTCCTCCTGCTCCATCGACAGGTGCTCTACTGCTCCATCGGCAGGTGAGCACCTATCGCAGGGTCAGCCAGCCGGCAGCCTTCAGGCGAGGTCGCTCAGGCGGACCGCCATCTTTCGGAGCGCCGGGATCGCCTCGATCTTCTCCGGCGGTAGAAGGTTCCAATAGATGCCCTCCGGGCGCGGTAGCGACGTGTGGGTCTCGATAGCCGCCTGTGAGGTGACGATGTAGTCGACGGGGATGTCGTGAACCTGCCGCGGTATCGCCTCCTCGATGAGCTGAAGGGGGTGGACGGTCGTGAGGATGGGTGTGTCTCTGGAGAGCTTGCCGGCGGCGAAGGCCAGGGCATACTCCAGGTCGGAGTAACCGCCACCCTTGCCGAGGCGGGCGCCCTCACGATTCACGGCCACTGACCCACAGATCACCAGGTCAACGGGCTGCAGCTCATCGACGGTCACCGGGCGTCCGTACGTGAACGCGCCGCGAATGGTGGCGGCGGCGCTCGCCCGCCGGCCCAACCGCTCCGGGTCAAGCTCGATGAAACAGCGCTCCTGACGCAAGCGGGGCACGGCCATGTAGATGGTCTTGCCCTCGCTGAGAGCGGCTCGTCGCAAGGGAAGCTGCGGCGAGTCCGGATTGCACTTCAGAACCTTGGCCCGCTGCCAGACTTGCAGGCGGCACGCCAGCTCGCCGGCCTGCGCGGCGCCGTCGAAGTTGGGGATGCGGCCGAAAGCGCCAGGGAAACGAGCGACGCCCCGGCGCTGAAGAGCCTCCCAGATGCCCTCGCGGAGCTGCTGCTTCGTCTGCACAGAGCCACCATAGCATCGCGGGCTGGGCGGAGGGCGCGCTATGGAGGCCAACAACCTTATCGAGGAGTATAATCGGCGTATCCAATCCTTTGTGAGAGTCCGCGAGAGGCTAGATCCTAATGCCCTCCATCTTCTCCTGGATGGACTACTCAGAGCACGAGAGGCAAAAGGCGCTCGACGTCATAGACCTCTTCGGGGAAAATGACACCCGCGACGAGCTTGGCATAGGCACGGTGCGGGACGCCTTCGCCGACATGCTCTTCCCCGGCACCAGCACTATCCAGACCCGGGCGAAATACTTCCTCTTTGTGCCGTGGATCTATCTTGAAATGGAGCGTTCCAGGGTGCCATCCGGCCAGGTGGCCGGTCGGGCCAGGAGTGAGGAGATCGCGCTGATCGGGGCACTCCTGAAAGCCGGGGACTCGGACGGTGTAATCGGGAAGGAAGTGGGCAAGGGCCTGAAACGCCTGCCCAGCAATATCTATTGGCTGGGCCTCCGCACGTGGGGGATCGGCAGGATTCGCGGCTCTCAGAACCAGTACCACCGATCCCTGGACAGGTTCTACCAGTGGGACCAGCGGTCCAACCCGCAGGTGCGCAACGATGACGGTGAGCCCGTCGATGGCGTCGTGGTTCGCAACTGGGACACCGCCATCCCTCCACGGCCGAGGGACTTCCCGCGAGGCGCGTCGCTGCGTCTCTACCGGGAAGAGGCGGGCTATCTGCGGGAACGGATAGTGCATAGCGTCCCGGGCACCCTCCTGGCCTTTCTCGCTGAGATGGAGGAGACGTTCGAGCCGGTCCTATTTCCGTGGGTGCACCCCTGCATCCCGGAGCTGCCCACCCGGCTCCGAGAGCAGCTCCTTCACGCCCGGAACTTCTCGGAGTGCATGCACGGCGCTGCACTGCTCTACAACCTGATGCTGGCCGAATTGGCGAAGAATCAGACTCGCATTGATGAGTACAGGCGGGACCTGACGGAATGGTCGCTCAGGGTCGGCGATAGAGCTACCGACCTGGCCACGTGGGACCGCAGGCGCTTCTGGGAAGTGGCCGTGTCCGGCGGGGCTAGAATTCCGCTACCTACGCGCGCCTTCATTGATGGGTGGCTCGACCTCGCTCTGGGGGATGGCGATGTGGGGCGCTGTTCAGGGACGATTGCTGCAAACGGCGACGCCAGGGGGTTGATCCACAAGCGCGAGCGCGCGATCAAGAGGGATCGTGCCCGTCTCGACAACCGCCGCGCGCTGGAGCTGTGGAGCGGCGTGGCTGGGACAGCCCAGCTCACATACCGCTGGCCGGTGGCGCAGCGCATTATCCTGGATATCATTGATGGCCTGACCAGGCAGGACGGCGATGCTTGAGCCGCAAAACCGTACTCTTCTCATGGAGGCGCTCCGGCCTCCTGCCGGCTATTCACTCGACTGCGCCATCGGCACGACATTTACCCTTGACCTGCTCGCCCTCGTTACGGTGCCGCTGGGCTTCACCATCTTCGACTGGCAGGACGATGGCGGACGCCCGGAGGCCAATCCCCTGGCGCTGCTGGAAGCCGTCCGCCGCAACGCTGAGCGCATCGCCATATTCTGCCAGGAGGACCGGATAGCCATCCCGAGGCAGCACAAGGGGCTGTTCGGGTATATCGAATCGTCGGTAATACCGGTGAGGCCTCCCGAGCACGGGTCCTTCCATCCAAAGGTGTGGGCCCTCCGCTTCGTCGGTCCCGGGCGAGGCGTGCTCTACCGCCTTCTCGTTCTCAGCCGCAATCTGACCTTCGACTGCTCTTGGGACACGATGCTCGTGCTTGACGGCGAGCTCACCGGCCGCACGTATGCATTCGCGGCGAACCATCCCCTGGGGGACTTCTTTGAAGCCCTGCCACGCATGGCGGCTGCTCCCCTGTCTCAGCGCGTCCATCAGCAGGTCGACCGGGTGCAAGGCGAGCTGCGGCGCGTTCGCTTCCAGCTCCCCGAGGGCTTTGACGAGGCGGTCTTCTGGCCGCTGGGCATAAGGGGGCATCCACGGTGGCCGTTCAAGGCCAGGATAGACCGGATTCTTGTCGTCTCCCGTTTCGTCAGCGACGGGCGTCTGCGGAGGCTTGCGGCCCAAGGGAAGGGAAACATCTTGGTTTCGGACGTGGACTCCCTGGCCGTACTCGACCAGAGCACGCTGGACGCTTTCAACCGGGTGTTGGTCTTCCAGGACGGCGTGGAGCCGGAACCGGAGGAAGAGACTGACGTAGCGGAGGCCGGCGCAACCTCGGAGGCGCGACCGGAGGTCGGGGCGGGGGTGGCGCTCACCGGCCTACACGCCAAGGCGTACATCGCGGACAGCGGATGGAAGGCGCATGTCTGGACGGGTTCGGCCAACGCCACCGACGCGGCCTTTACCAGCAACGTCGAGTTCATGGTGGAGCTTATCGGGAGGAAGAGCCGCTGCGGGGTCGACGCTGTCTTAGGAGAGGGCGCTGAGCGTGGGAGTCTCCTCTCCCTCCTGCGTGACTACGAACGCCGAGAGCAGCTCGTCAAGGATCCGGTGATGGCAGCATTGGAGAGCCTGCTGGACGAGGCGCGACGGCAGATCGCCAAGGCAGGCCTCCTGGCTCGCGTCTCGCCCGCTGAAAAGCCGCAGGAGTATCTCCTCGCCCTCCATTTGCCGGACGCTCCGATCCCAAGGCTGCCGGACGGAGTCCGTGGATGGTGCCGGCCGATCACGCGCCGCGAATCACTGGAGTGGGGGAGCGGTGACGGCCCCGCTTCCAGCGACGGGTCTATTGCCGCGTTCGGTCCGCTCTCCCTACCGGCACTGACCTCCTTCTTCGCCTTCGAACTCACCGCTAGCCAGGCGTGCCAGAAGCTTTCCACCGGCTTCGTCCTCAACCTTCCCCTCCAGGGGGCGCCAGAGGATCGCAGCGAGCGCATACTCCTCTCGCTGCTCGGCGACCGGGACCAGGTACGCCGCTACCTGTTCCTCCTCCTGGCGGAGGTCGCCTCGAGCCCCGGAGAGGTGCTCGATCTGGCTCGTGCGCTCGATGGCGCGGGCACGCATGGGGGCGGAGTGGAGGCGGGCCTGCCCCTCTTCGAAGTCATGGTGAAGGCTTTGCACCGTAGCCCGGATAGCCTCGACCGCGTGGCCCGCCTGATCGATGACCTCAAGAAGACTCCCGAGGGTCGTTCACTGCTGCCGGAGGGGCTGGAGGTGGTGTGGGAGCCCATCTGGGAGGTGCGAAAGGGGCTAAGGGATGAGGCGGCGCCGTAGGTGCCCCGACGTCGCCAAGTTCCTTGAGGCACTGAAGGACTTCCAGCGCCGAACCGCGGAATATGCTTTCCGGCGGCTCTACATCGATGAGGACGGCACGCGCCGCTTTCTGGTCGCCGACGAGGTGGGCCTCGGGAAGACCCTCGTTGCCAGGGGTGTGATCGCCAGGGCCGTTGAGCATCTGTGGGACAAGGTCCGCCGCATCGACATCGTCTACATCTGCTCTAACGCAGACATCGCCCGGCAGAACATCAACCGCCTGGATATTCGCGTCCCCGGCCAGGATGGGGCAACCTTCGCATCGCGGATGACGCTCCTCCCCACGACGGTGAGGGCCCTGAAACGCAACCCGGTGAATTTCATCTCGTTCACGCCTGCCACGTCCTTCGACCTTCGCTCCAGCCTCGGCACTGCCCAGGAGCGAGCGCTGCTCTACGTGCTGCTCAAGGACGTGTGGAATCTGCGCGGGGCGGGCGCCCTGAAGGTGCTTCGCGGGAACGCGCGCCTGGACGGCTTCCGGAGCCTGATCCAACAGTTCGAGAAGGACGAGCAGTCGATAGACCCGTCCCTGGCAGCCGCCTACCGTCGCGAGCTGCTGTCCAGAAAAGACCTGCGCGCTCGTTTCGATTCCCTGTCGCGCCAGTTCCAACACGACAAGAAGGGCCCGCCCGCCGATGAGGCCCTCGCGCGCGCCCAGCTTGTCGGCGAGCTGAGGTCGCTCCTGGCGGCGACCTGTATCAAGGCGCTGGAGCCGGACCTGATCATCATGGACGAGTTCCAACGGTTCAAGCACCTCCTCCACGGTGACAGCGAGGCCAGTCGCCTAGCGCAACAGCTTTTCGAGTACGAGGACAGGACGTCAAAGGCCAGGGTCCTCCTGCTGTCCGCGACGCCCTACAAGATGTACACCCTGTCCCACGAGACCAGCGAAGAAGACCACTACCAAGACTTCCTGGACACCCTTGCCTTCCTCCTGAAGGACGATGGCGAGGTCTCCGAGCTTCGGAACACCCTGCAGCGCTTCCGGCGGGAACTGTACCGCCTGGGCGAGGAATGGGACCAGGCGGTTGAGGCCCTGCGCGGGCTCAAGGCGGAACTGGAGGAGAGGCTGAGGCGTGTGATGGCGCGGACGGAGCGGCTGGCCGTGACCGAGGATCGCAACGGCATGCTCCGACAGGTTATCCCTCCCACCGTCCGTCTCGAACCGGACGATCTCAGCACCTACCTGGCCCTGCAGCGCATCGCGGCTGTCCTCAATCACGGCGATGTCCTGGAGTACTGGAAGGCAGCGCCGTATTTGCTGAACTTCATGGAGGACTACAAGCTGAAGACAGCGCTGAGCAGCGCCCTCGACAAACCCGGGGAGCGGGCGGCCCTTGCTCGGCTTCTCTCCTCTGCAGAGGGTTTGCTGGTGCCTTGGGACGCCTGGCGGATCTACTCGGAGATCGATCCGGGCAACGCCCGTCTGCGCGCGCTCCTGGCGGACGCCATTGACAGCGGCGCCTGGCAGCTTCTCTGGGTCCCGCCCTCACTCCCGTACTACCGACTGGAAGGGCCCTTCTCGGATCCCGCGCTGCACAACTTCACCAAGCGTCTCATCTTCTCCGGGTGGCATGTCGTGCCCAAGACCGTGGCTTCTCTCGTCAGCTACGAGGCCGAGCGCCGAATGATCCGCCTGCTGGAGAACGATCCCAATCGGCCTCCCGAGAACTCGCCCGAGGCGCGCCGTGGCCGGCGTCCCCTGCTGCGTTTCGCTGTGGAAGCCGACGGGCGGCTCAGCGGAATGCCGGTGCTGGGCATGCTCTATCCCAGCACGACTCTGGTCCGGGAGAGCGATCCCCTGGCAATGGCGGCAGAGATTGTGAATGAACGGGGCACGGCTGACGAACTCCCCACGCTGGGAGAGGTCCTGGCCCGGGTGGAACGGAGGATGAGAGACCTGCTGGGCCCGATCAGTGCCGGGCACGACAAGTCCGAGGCGCCGGTAGACGAATCGTGGTACTGGGCCGCCCCGATCGTGCTCGACGGGGCGCTGGACGGGGACGTGACCAGGGCATGGTTTGCGCCTGACCGACGTCTTCCATTGAGATGGAGCGGCGGCGAGCCCACGGAGCGGGAGGAGGATGGCGAGGAGTCACGCTGGTCTGACCACGTGGACCACGCCCGAAAGGTGCTCCTTGGCGAGGAACCGCTGGGTGCGTTCCCCGACGATCTCCCCGAAGTCTTGGCTCTCACGGCCGTCGCTGCTCCGGGAGTGGCGGCCCTTCGGAGCTTGCTTCGGGTCTCCAGTGAGGCTTCCGGGGAGTTGGGCATCGCCATCAGGGACTCCGCGGCGCAGGCCGCGTGGGCCTTCCGCACCCTCTTCAACCAACCGGAGGTGATGGCTCTACTTCGCGGGACGGACACGAAAGATCAACCCTACTGGCGCAGAGTACTCGAGTACTGCGCCTCCGGTGGCCTGCAGTCGGTTCTCGACGAATATGTGCACGTCCTGCGCGAGTCGCTGGGGCTTGTCGGTAAGGAGCCTCCGAAGGTGGCAGAGCAGATATCAGGGGCTATCCGGAGCGCCCTGACTCTGCGGACGACAAACCTGTTGGCTGAAGACATGACACCCCGGTTCCTGGATGGTACGAGCATCGAGCGCCGCATGCGGGTCCGGTTCGCGGTGCGCTTCGGCGACAGCCGCTCGGAGGACGGAAAGACCGTCACGAGGTCAACTCAGGTGCGAGATGCCTTCAACTCACCCTTCTGGCCGTTCGTGCTAGTCACGACTTCCATCGGCCAGGAGGGGCTGGACTTCCATCCCTACTGCCACGTCGTCGTGCACTGGGACCTCCCCTCGAATCCCGTCGACCTGGAGCAGCGGGAGGGTAGGGTCCATCGCTACAAGGGGCACGCCATCAGGAAGAACGTGGCCCGCAATCATTCCGCTCTGGCCTTCACGGGAGCCAAGCGCGGCAACAATGGGCGGCCGCTCCTCGACCCCTGGTCGGCTCTCTTCGCCCAGGCACACGAACAGAGGCCTCCAGGTTCGTCGGACCTCATTCCCTTCTGGCTGTATCCGCTGCCGGGCGGCGCTACTATCGAGCGGCATGTCCCCGCCCTTCCGCTAAGCCGCGACCTTGACCGCCTCGCGGCGCTCCGGCGCTCGCTGGCGGTCTACCGCATGGTCTTCGGCCAGCCACGCCAGGAAGATCTGCTAGAGTACTTGCTCGCTCATGTGCCAAGGGAGAAGGCGAAGCAGATCCTCGACGAGCTGCGCGTCGATTTGAGCCCGCCGGCCGACACGTGCCGGTGAAATCGGAGTTGCGGGTCGCACTGGTCGGCGGAAGGGAACCCAGACGAAACTTGTATCTCAGGATGTAGCCCCCTAGAACCACCGGGCACGGAAGATCCTGGACCTCACGGGGTTGCCCTTGCTGACCAGCAGGCAATAGGTCTCCGCGTGCGCGTAATGGTCAGCCTTGCCACCGTCCACATAACGTGCCATCCAGTTGCCCTGGCCGTTCTGCTCCAAGATGCGGTTGAGGGCCGTCATCTGCCGATAGTATTCGCCAAGCCCGTTCTCAACTCTTCCGCCCAAGTGGCGGGCCTTGGACGGCAGCTCGGCATTGCCCTGGTGGAAGCGATCGAACATCTCGTCCAAGGCCTGGATCCGGTTGATGTGCAGGGTACTCTCGCCGGGGCGACAGCCCCGGTTCCACTCGTGGCCACTGTCCTGACGGTCGTAGTAGGCGAGCCAAACGATGGGGTGCCACCTCGTGGCGAACTCCCGGGCCTTATGGGTTTCGGGCAGCGCGTCGAGAACGCACGTTTGCACCCGGTAGCGCTCGATGAGACGTCCCAGTTCCTCAAAGGTGTCCACCTCACCGATGAAGAGGGCGCGAGACCTGTCTTCCTCCAGTTGTTGGCGGATGACGACATGGAGCTTGAGGCCGACGTCCACCCCCATGTAGGTATCGGTGTCGGCGCCGGCGGGGAGTTCGTAGTCGCGGCGGCAGCGGTCTAGGGCGTCGATGGAGATGCGACCTCCCGGGGGCACGAAGGTCTCGCCCAGGTCGGAGTTGTGGAACTCCTGAAGGGCGGCGGGTGTGGTGGCCTGGCTCTCGTAGACCATCTGGGAGATGTTGGCCATGGGCGAGTAGAGGCGGTTCAGGTGGTAGCCGTGGATGTCGGAATTGCCGGGGCAGGTGATATCCCAGCGCCCCGGGGTCCACAAGTCCAGCGGCTTGCGGCAGCGGGAGCGGCGACAGACCACCTGGGCCCGCTTCTGGTCGACGTTGTGCTCCCACTCCAGCCGCTGGGCCAGGCCGCAGGCGGGGCACTTAAGGAAGTAGTACCGCTGGTCTGACTGGAGGAAGAGGGCGTTGATGCCGGCCTCCGGCAGGCGGGGGGTGGAGACCACCCTCAGCCACCCCAGTTTGCTCGAGGCCAGGCGCTTCTGGGCCAGCTCAAGGACTCCCTCGGCCATGAGGTCGAACTCGTCCAGGAGCACTACGTCGGCGTCGACCGAGGTGAGCTGGCGGCGGCTGTCGGCACCACGTAGATAGATATAGCCCAGCCCAACCTTCTTCAATCGCTGGCGGGCCGGCCCCTGGCGGCTTGGGGGTGGGGGAAAGAGGCGGCGCTGAAGGTAGGGGCTCTCGGCGATGGCCTTATCGAAGCGGGCCTGGGAGAAGTCGTCCACGTGGCCCTGAGTGGGCATGACGTACAGGGCGTTGCCGCGGCCTCCCTGGCCGGTGTCGGCCACCCAGAGGGCAGTGTTTATCAGGTATTCCGACACAAAGACCTGCGCCGCCTTCTGAATGACGACGATCGGATGTGTATCGTGGTACAGGTCTTGGAGAGCGGGAGTGAGACGCATCGGCTTCCCCTGGAGGAAACGATAGGCGAGGGTCCAGTCCAGCAGGCTATCGGGATTCCGCGTCGCCAGCGCGCTCCGCAAGGCGTTCCGCAAGTTCAGCCAGTCGGCGGAGTTCTTCGTTGGTAAAGCTGCTGAGGTCGATGTGTCCATGGAGCATCTCCCCTTCCTGGCGGATGTGCTCGGTGGGCTCGCCGCGGGCCAGCCGCTCCAGGCGGACGCCTTCGACGAGGGCGCGGACGGCGTCGGAGGCCGAGAGCTGGTCCGGCGACAGAGTCCCCAGGCGCTCGACGCCCTTTTGCTGGAGGGCGAGGCCTTCCTTGGCGTGCCGTTCGTTCATCTCCCGCAGGGCCTTCAGCAATTCCTCTTGATCGCGCTCGGCGGCCCGACGCTCAAGGTCGAGGAGGCGGCCCTGCCAGTGAAAGGCGCTGGACCAGGCCTCGAGGGTGCTGGGGCTGGGGGCTCGCTTGAGGCCGATGAGGGAGGGGTCGTCTTGCAGCTGCCGGTGCAGCTTCTCCAGGCTCCGGCCGGCCCCCAGCCGGACGTAGAGGTCGAAGGCCAGGCGGTGGCGGGTCTTCTCTTTCACGTCGACC
>CAYGYF010000003.1:0-35299 GCA_964354065.1 uncultured Dehalococcoidia bacterium
ACGAATCGCCGCGTCGGGGAGAGACGTTCGTAACGCGCAAGGTGACCCGGGCGATCGCCCACATCATCGCAGGCAACCAGCGGCTCCTGTTTCTGGGGAACTTGGCCGCCAAAAGGGATTGGGGCTACGCCCCCGAATACGTTGAAGCTATGTGGCTCATGCTTCAACAGGATGAGCCTCGAGACTATGTCATCGGCACGGGCGAATGCCATTCGGTTAGAGAATTTGTGGAGGAGGCTTTCCACTACACGGGGCTCGACTGGGACCAATATCTGCGCATCGACCCCCGCTATTTCCGACCTACCGAGGTGGACTTGCTGGTAGCAGACGCGACGCGGGCCCGGAAGGAACTGGGCTGGGACCCGAAGGTTACCTTCAAGCAACTGGTGCGGATCATGGTGGACGCCGATATGGAGGCCGTAGGCCTCACCCCGGTCGGGGAGGGCAAAGCGATCCTCAGGAGAAACGGCCTGGACGATCCCTTCCAGTTGTCCATCGCCCTGGAGCCATTGAGGGGGGAGCCATGAGCCACCTGGCCGACAAGAGGGTCGTGGTCACTGGTGGCGCCAGCTTCTTAGGGAAGTATGTGGTCAGGAAGCTACAGGAGATAGGTTGCAGGGACCTCTTCGTCCCCCGCAGCGCCCAATATGACCTGACTCGAATGGAAGACGTGGTGCGCATGTATGAAGATGCCCGCCCGGAGATAGTGATCCATCTGGCGGCCAAGGTAGGCAGCATCGGGTATACCAAGGATAGGCCCGGCGAGTTCTTCTACGACAACCTCATGATGGGCATTCAGACTATGGAGCAGGGACGACGTTGCGGAGTGGAGAAGTTTGTGGCTATCATCACTGTCTGCGCCTACCCCGAGCACGCGCCCATCCCCCTTCGGGAGGAGGACCTGTGGAGCGGCTATCCTGAGGAGACCCTTGCCCCCTACGGCCTGGCCAAGAAGATGCTGATTGTGCAGGCACAGACCTATCACCAGCAATACGGCTTCAACGCTGTCTGCCTCCTTCCGGCCAACCTCTATGGGCCCGGCGGTAATTTCGATCCCTCCTCCTCCCACGTCATCCCATCTGTCATTCGGAAGTGCATCGAGGCTAAGGAAGAGGGCCGCGATTACATAGAGGTATGGGGCAGCGGCAACGCCTCCCGCGAATTCCTATATGTAGAGGACTGCGCCGAGGCCGTTGTGCTGGCCTCCGAGCGCTATAACGGGCCCGAACCCATCAACGTCGGCTCCGGCCAGGAGGTCACCATTCGGCAGCTAGCCGAGGCGATTGCTGGGCTTACCGGCTATCGGGGTGGGATCCGGTGGGACCCTACGATGCCCGAGGGCGAGCTGCGGCGCTGTCTGGACACCTCCAAGGCCGAACGCGAGTTTGGCTTCAAGGCCAAGACCCCCCTGGGGGTGGGCCTAGAAAACACCATTGGATGGTATCTAGAGCAGAGAGCTCAGGGGCTGCCTTGTGGCCGCGCCACCTAAGGATTTACCCATGACCCGAGCCACCCCTCACCAGGAGTTGAGGGAGCTGATTCGCCGCTGCTTTGAGGACCGGGAGAAGCATCCCTTCCTGCCTGGCCGCACCCGCATCCCTCTGAATGTCCCTTCCTTCGGCTGGGAGGAGGTATGGGAAGCCCTGGAGAGCCTTCTTTCTAGGCAAGTTACGATGGGAAAGAAGGTACGCCAGTTCGAGGCGATGTTCGCCGAATACATCGGTGTTAAGCATGCCGTCATGGTCAACTCCGGCTCCAGCGCCAACCTCCTGGCCCTATCGGTCTTGTCCAATCCCCTGCTGCCCGGGCACCTCCAGCCGGGGGATGAGGTGATAACCCCGGCGGTCACCTGGGCCACCACCGTCTTTCCCCTGCTGAATGTCGCCCTCGTGCCGGTCCTGGTGGATGTTGACCTGCACACCTTCAACCTGATCCCGGAAGAGGTAGAAAAGGCCGTCAGCCCCAAGAGCCGGGCTATCTTGCTGGTCCACCTCCTGGGCAACCCGTGCAATATGGATGAGATCATGGCCATCGCCCGCCGCCACAAGCTGCTGGTCATTGAGGACGCCTGCGAAGCCCACGGAGCTGAATATGACGGCCGCAAGGTAGGCAGCTTTGGCGACATCGCTACCTTCAGCTTTTTCTTCAGCCACCACATCACCACCATCGAGGGCGGCATGCTGTTGACCAACAACGACGAATACGCTGAGTTGGCCCGGGCGCTTCGAGTCTTCGGCTGGATCCGGGATCTCAAGGCCAAGGATGCGATCACCCAACAGCATCCAGAAATGGACCCGCGCTTCCTCTTTGTCAACATTGGCTACAACCTCCGGCCCACGGAGATACAAGGGGCCTTCGGCATCCACCAGATGGCCAAGCTGGAGGGCTACATAGAGACAAGGCGGGAGAATGCCCGCTATTGGGGCGAGAGACTGGAGGCCTTGAACCACCTCCTCCTGCACCGGGAGGCCGAGGGCACGAGGCATGTCTGGTTCGGCTACCCGGTTGTGGTGCGCCCCGACGCCCCCTTCAGCCGGGGGGAGCTGGTGGACTACCTGGAGGCCAGGGGGGTTGAGACCAGGCCGATCATGGCCGGCAACATCGACGAGCAGCCGGCCCTGCGCCTCTTCCCCTACCGGAAGGTCGGCGAGCTGCCCAACTCCCGTCTCATCCACCGCAATGCCTTCTTCTTCGGCAACCACCAGGGCATCGGCAGAGAAGAAAGGGAAGCTATCGTTCGTCATATTGAGGAATTCGCAGCAAGCAGGCGCTGAATGTCGTTGTGGAGAAGCAGATATATCTGGAGCCCATATGGAAGATCCACGTCGCCTACAAAGAGCTGATCGCTAGCCCCCCTCAGGGTTATCGGTTCGTAGGTGGCGAAGGCGTTGGGGACAAGGTGTCGCTGGCCCTCAGCCGCCGGCAACTGGCCCCTTGGCTGATGGCCCAGGCCTACAGCTTGGCGCCTATGACTCTTCTGAAGGCTTATCTGGACCGCTTCATTCGCCGCCCTCCTGAGGGCACAGTTCTCACCTTCGCCTGCGGTCACCTCGTCCTTCGTCCGGAGCCCTGGGTGGTGGAGTTGGGCAGCGTGACAGACCCAATAGGGTTTTCGCCACATCACTTTTGGCGCTACAAGTCCATCCTGGAAAGGGCTTTTGCCTCTGGATGGTGCAAGAAGGTCCTCTGCTGGTCGGAGTTTACCAAGAGGACCGTTCTGGCCTCCCTGGACTGTTCTCAGTTCCTCCCCAAGCTGGAGGTGGTGCCCCGGGCGGTCCGCCCCCGGAGCTTCGTCAGGCCCCGCAGGGATAGAGACAGCATCCGGCTCCTCTTCCTGGGCTCGGCCAACATGGCGGGGGAGTTTGCGGCTCGGGGTGGCCCTGAGGTGGTGGAGGCCTTCCTGGCCTTGCGTCAGCGCTCTGAGTCCCTGGAGCTGACTATAAGATCCGATCTACCGCCGGACCTGCGGCGACGGCTCCACGGCTGCCCGGACGTCCGCGTTATTGAAGGGGTGATCCCCTCCGAGGAGCTGGAGCGGCTGTTCCTGACCCACGACATCTTCCTCTTCCCTGGCTACTACAGCGCGTGGCTAGTGATCCTAGAGGCCATGAGCTACGGCCTGCCCGTCATAGCGACGGATGTCCATTCCACTAGCGAATATGTCAACGACGGCAGAACTGGCCTCCTCCTGAGAGCGGGAAGACTGTCCGACTGCTATGGAGAACTCCCGGTGACGGGCTTCACCAACGAACTCAGGAAGGGCCTGCGAACTCCGGACCATCAGGTTGTGGCGGATCTGGTCGAGAAGGCAGGCCTCCTCATCGAAAATGAAGAGCTGCGGCAGCGGATGGGAAGGCAAGCACGCTACGAGGTTCAGCGGGGCCAGTTCTCCATTGAGCGGCGGAACAGCGTGCTGAAGAGGATCCTGGATGAGGCTACCCAGGAGGCTCCGCAAGGATGAAGCTTGTCTATTTCGAGCCCTCCTGGTATGTGAGGACTATCGACAGCTTTCTGCTCCAGCATCCGCCGTCGGGCTATCGGTTCGTAGTCAAAGACGGCCCGCGAGAGAGGCTCCTCGACAAGGCCAAGAGCTACTCCATCGCCCACCGGTTAGCCCATGGACTCGACTGGCTTCTGCCTCTGAACCTGGCCAGGGCCTGGCTGGAGAGGTTCCGGCCCCCTCCCCCAGGGGTAGCCCTAACCCATGCCTATTTCCATGTGGTGTTCCGAAAGGAGCCCTGGGTGCTGGAACTGCCGTGCGAGCAACCCCACCTGCTCATCGGCCTGGAAAGACATTTCCATACCTGGAAGCCCCTGCTGAGCCGCTATCTGCGCTCGCCCTTCTGCAAGGCCGTCATCTGTCGAGCGGAGGCGGTGAAGGGGGCCCTGCTGCAAAGGCTGGGGGAGGAGGCCCCCCGGGAAAAGATCCAGGTGGTTTATGGAGCTGTCCCAGCCCGGGATTTCAGCAAGGAGGGCCCACAGGACAAGATCAGGCTCCTTTTCGTAAACTCCGCCCATCTGGCCTTTCGGGAGACCTTCTACGGAAAGGGGGGGCTCATCGTCCTGGAGGCTTTCCGGCGGCTTTTGGCCCGCTACGACAATCTGGAGCTGGTTATCCGCTCGAAAGTCCCGCCCGAGGTTTTGCAGCAAGGGGACGATCTGCTGAAGGGCGTCAGGATCATTCAAGATCCCCTGCCCTGGCCGGAACTGGAGAGGGAGTGGTTAGGGGCCGACATATTCGTAATGCCCTCCTATGTCACACCCGACGCGACCCTCATTGAGGCGATGAGCTATCAACTGCCGGTGGTGACGACCGATGTGTGGGCAAACCCCGAGATCGTGGCCGACGGGAAGACCGGCTTTCTCATATCTGCTCCATCGCTGAGGTGCTTTACCGAAGGCTATACCGTCCACTTTAATGATCGCGGCTGGGTAAAGCACATAAAGTCCATCGATCCTCAAATGATCCAAGACCTCGAGGAGAAGTTGAGGGCGCTCATCGACAATGAGCAGATGCGGCGGCGGATGGGCGAGGCAGGCCGCTATGAAGTGGAGCGCGGGAAGTTCTCCCTCCAGAGAAGGAGCGAGAAGCTGAAGAGGATCTTCGATGCCGCTACTGGCGGCTAGGGCCGAAGAGGAAAGGAATGGGGAAGAGCTCCTCAGGATAGGGGGCCACGTCAGAGCCGGCCTTTGGCTTTCGCTCTTGTTGCTTACTCTGACCCTCCTTCTCTTCCCCACCCGCCTGGTCCTGGAATACCACCCCATCCAGTCCATCTCTGCTATCCCTAACCTCCCCCTTTTTGCGGCGTTATACGCTGTCTGGCTTCTCTTACTCCTCCTGCTGCTATTCTCGGGCAGAGAGACGCCTTGGTGGGAAAAGCCGGCGCTGGTGGGCATATTTGCCCTGGTGTTTATCGGCTTCTGGCTCATTACAGGCCCTTATACTGGACTCCGCTACGACGGACTGGGGAATGCCGCCCATGTCGGTTACCTCTCCCAACAGCCGGACGGTGAAATCCCGCTAGGCCATCCCAACCTGGGCTACTTCACCTTCCCTAGCATGCACCTGCTGACCTTCGCCCTGGTGCAGATCGCCGGCCTGAGCCTTTTCCAAGGTGTGACCTTCGTCCTGGTCTTCCACCTGGTTCTACTGGCGGTGCTGCTCTACGTCCTCTTTCTCAGGGGCCTCAACAGCCCTTCCCTGGCCGCCCTGGGGACACTGCTCGTGATACAGGGAAACATCATGCTTGCCAGGTACAGCTTCTATCCGGGCGTCTGGGCGTTGGTGTTCCTGGTGATGTTTCTCCTCTTACTCTATCGGCCGGGGCAAGCCCTGTTCGACACCTGGCAGGAGAGGTTCCTGATGCTCCTCTTGCTAGGGGTCACCACCATCACCCACGCTGTGGCGGCTGTAATGCTCTTTTTCACCCTCGCAGGCATATATCTGGTACGAAATCTGTACCGAATGCGGGCGAAGGCTAGCACCGGCTTGGTTCAGGGGTTGACTATTGCTGCCTTCCTGGTTATCCCCCTGTCCTGGGATATTTACTGGGCTAGCCTTCTCTTCGAAAGTACTACGAAGCTCACCGCAGCAGTCGTAAAGGATTTCACCGAGAGCGGGGCGTTGATTACCCTATTCAATCAGGGTGAAAGCTATGCGGGGGGAGCGGCGCCGTTGTGGACCGTCATTATCCGCTACGTCTGGTTGGCGACGGTGTTCTTCCTCGGGGTCATCTTAGGCCTTAGGAACCTGTTGAACAAAGACCTTAGTCGGACCCAGCAGCTCGAATCCGGCGGGCTGGTGGGACTCCTCATGCTGTCTGGCACCATTACCCTTCTCTCGGCGGGAGGGGCGCAGTCTTACCGTTTCCTCCTCTACGGCGCCTTCTTCACGGTTCCCATTATCCTCCGCTTTCTCGTTGGCCTACCCAGAAACAGGAGGCGCCTCGCCGTTAGGCTAGCCATCTCCTTGTTCTTCGTTTTGTCCTTCCCCACCTTCCTGGCCCACAACAACTTAGTTGGTGTGAGCACCTACTATCCTTCGGAGCTTCAGGCAAGCAGTTTCTTAGCACAGAATTATGGTAACAATGGTAGGGATCTGACGGTGTATGGCTTCAACTTGGCGTCTATGCTGGATGGCATTCCTGATGCCAACTTTCGCCTACTCCCCGAGGCCATACAACTCAAGTCTCAGGAGGCATTTTGGACCTCCGCGGATGACTTCATAACCGCTTATGAAAGTCAGGGCCACAGACCGGGGGAAAGCGTCCTTTTCGGCTTTTCAAAGAGAGCAAAGGCACTGAATGAACATTTGCTTGGCATTCGGCCTGAGGATCCCAGATGGAACCAGATAGCCGATAGACTGTCCTACGCAAGTGATGCCATTTTCGACAGCGGAACTGTGCAGCTATACACAAGGTGAGGACAATTCGAGATGGAAGCGGACGAAGTCTCGGTGGTGATCTGCGCTAAGAACGCTGAGGCCACACTAGAAAGATGCTTGCGGTCAGTAAAAGATAATAACCCCTTCGAGATTGTTGTTGTCGATGGGAATTCTGCCGATAGAACGGTAGAGATAGCGCGAAGATATACCGACAAGGTCTATTCCGACGGAGGCAGGGGACTCGGTTATGCCCGGCAACTGGGAGTGGAGAAGGCAAACGGGAAATATGTAATCCACCTCGATGCCGATGTTGTCCTAGCACATGACTGCCTTGCCAAAATGTTGGGAGAACTGAAGCAGAAAAACGAGCATGGGAAATACGCAGCGGTTAACGCGCAACTCAAAGCCGTTAGCACGAGGACCTACTGGGAAAAGGCCAGAGAATGGCGACTCCGGCGATTCAACGCAGTGGGCGATTGTTCCTATCTATCACCCAACGCGTCGATCTCGGAGCGACGCCTTATCATTGACTACAGGTTTGACACAGCGGCTAGGTTTGGGTGGGAGGTTCAGGATTTGTCTGAAAGGCTGAGAAAGGCCGGCTACAAGTTTGCCGTGTCTCCGTCTGCCTTTTGTTACCATCACCACGAGGCTACCTTCAAGGCGTTGGCCAGAAAGCACTATATGTGGGGCGTAGCAACTGCAGAATTGTTCGGGAAGCACAAGCGCGGCGTGGAACGGTTGTATCTACTGTATGCATTTTTTGGCTTTCCCGGAGCAATATTGCGCGCCACCATTAGAGGGGAGTTGATGACAATACCGTATCTTCTCGTAGCGGCGCTGTGCACAGATGCTGGTATTATTGCGGCACTCCTGCAATTCGCCTTGAAAAAACTCAGGCGATAGGAGAGTGGCAAAATCTTTCCGCCTGCAAGTTTTCCAAGCACCCAGCCTCGGTGGCAATGGCGGAGTCTAGTAGTATCGTGGCGTGGATGGCTGCATGTGGGCATGAGGTCCGGTGGCCTAGCAGGCCCCGGTAAACCATAAAACAGTAGACGGAGGTGTGTATGGGAAGACAAGCTCACAGGGGAACAGACGAAATCTCGGTAGTGATTTGCGCTAGGAACGCGGAAGCCACACTAGAAAAATGCTTGCAGTCGGTGAGGGACAACAACCCCCTGGAGATTATCGTCGTTGATGGCAATTCTACCGACAGAACGGTAGAGATAGCGCGAAGATATACCGAAAAAACCTATTGCGACGGGGGCAGAGGCCTCGGTCATGCCCGCCAACTGGGAGCAGAGATGGCGAGTGGAACATATGTTGCCTACTTCGACGCCGATGCCGTATTGCCCCAGGACTGTCTTGGGGCAATGCTGAAAGAGTTGAAAAAGAAAAATGAGCACGGAAAATACGCGGCGATAAACGCACAGATCAAGAATCTCACCCTCCGGACTTATTGGCAGAGAGCGAGAGAGAAGGGGCTGGAGAGATTCAACAAGGTAAGAGAGTGGTCCTCAATTTCGACACTGGCATCCATCTCACCGCGAGATGTTGTGGTGGAGTATGGGTTTGATGCCCAGACTGTATTCGCAGAGGAAGAGCTCGACTGGTCTTACCGGGTTTTGCGAGACGGCTACAAGATCGCGATCTCTTCATCCGCCTTTGTTTATCACGAGTTTCCGGACACTCTCAAGAAGTTTGCTTCTTACCAGTATAGGTATGGCTTAGGGACAGGGCGCTTCGTATGGAAATGGAAGCATAGACTAGTAGGACCAACAGTTCTACTCCGAACCATTCTCGCTTCGCCGTGGAATGTGTTAGCCGCGCTCCTCCGTGGCGAATTCAAAATGTTGCTGTATTACCTCTTAGGCGGGGTCTTCTCTAATGCAGGCACTTGCGTCGGGCTTTTCCAGCTCATGTCAAGGTCTCTACTGAAACGATCCAAAGGTGAACCCCGCTCCCATGCACAAGCCAGGTAAGCCAGCACCATGATACGGTCGGCTCTGTCGACATGAAAATCGCCTTCCTCACCCGTAATTATCCGCCGGATAGCCTATGGGGCGGAGATGCCGTTGTTTACCACAACCTGACGCGTGGGTTGGCTGAGCGTGGGCATGAGGTTCATGTGATTTGTCAGGCGACTGGCAAAGCTGCGGAGCACGTACAAGACGGCGTCTTCGTCCATAGAGTGGGCACCAATCCCCGAAGATACAGCGTCATTGCCCGGCTCAACTACAACCTTCATAGCTGGGCGCGCCTGAAACGGATTATCAGGACGAAAGGCATCCAGATAGTTGAGACACCCGATTGGAGCGCAGAGGGTTTCCTTTACAGCTTGCATAAACGAACACCCCTGGTAGTAACGGCCTTGGGCTCTACAGATAACCCTCTTCAGACGAAAGACTACGCGGGTATTCTGCAACTGGGGGCTCTGCTGCTTCTGGCGTGCTTCCGCAATCTAACCCTTAGAAGAGCAGACAGGGTTGTGGCCATCAGCCAAGACAGCTACGAAGCGGTGCTACGAAGATACCCCGTGGATCACAAAAGGGTGGTGAAGGTTCCCTTAGGAATAGACACCGACAAATTCCGCTATGCGGAACCTGGCATCAAGCAGAAGAAATTGGGGCTGCCCAACAGCACCAGCATTGTTACCTATGTGGGTAGGCTGGAAGCCCGAAATGGAGTCCATGTGCTCTGCCAGGCGATACCACAAGTTACCGCTCGCCTGCCAAGTACGAGGTTTGTATTTGTCGGACGAGATACCAATACGGCTCCCAAGGGCGGCTCTCTTAAGCAACACATCACGAATCGGGTCGGCGACAGCGCGCACTTCATCGACTTCCTGCCCGACGATGAGCTGGTGCAGTTGTACTCCGCCAGCGACGTCTGTGTATATCCGGCCTTGAGCAGCACCTTCGGCTTGCCGATAGCAGAAGCGATGGCTTGTGGCAAGCCGGTGGTGGCGACGCCGGTAGGAATAGCCCCCGAGTTGGAGCCTTGTGCCTCCGGAGGGCTCACAGTGGTGGCGGCTCAGGAACCAAAAGAGTTGGCGGAGGCCATAGCGAGGTATCTCACCTCTCCCCAAGCATGTAGGGACAGGATTGCCAAGAGTAACCGCGAACTCATAGAATCGCGATTCTCCATCCCGGCCTGGGTTGATCGAGTGAGCGACCTCTATGCGGAACTGCTGGCGGGGTGAGACTGTAGAATCCCCCGCCAATAGTCCAACATGTCGGCCAGGGTCCTCTCGAAAGGTATCTGGGGCTCCCAGCCCAGGGCTCGCAGCCTGGAGTTATCCCCCACAATGAGCGGCTCGTCGGAAGGGCGCATCCGCTGCTGGTCTTGCTCCACGGGGATGGGCTTCCGAGCCACGGCGGAGAGGATGTCCAGGACCTCCCGCACTCGGTGGCCCACGCCGGAGCAGACGTTGTAGACCTCGCCGGGATGGCCCTTCTCCGCCAGGAGCCAGAGGGCCCGCACCGCGTCTCGCACATCGACGAAGTCGCGTACCGCCGTTAGGTTGCCCACCCTGAGGCGATCGCTTTGCCCATTCTCGACCGCCACGATGCCCCTGGCGAAGTCGGAGCAGACATCACCGGTCTTCCTGGGGCCGACGACGAAGAAGGGACGCACCCGCACCACTTTCATGCCGTAGGCCTGCCAGTACAGGCGAGCGAGCAGGTCGGCGGCTACCTTGCTGACACCGTAGGGACTGGCTGGCCGGAACTCACTGCTCTCCTTGATCGGCATCTCGTCCTCGCTGGCGAAACCGTACTCAGCGCTGGAACAGGCAACCTCCACCACTGGGTCTCCACCCGCCTCCCGGATCGCGTCCAGGAGGCAAAGCGTGCCCGAGACGTTCACCTGGAAAGTCGCCTCGGCATCTCGCCAGGAGAGCACGGACAAGGTCTGGGCAGCCAGGTGCACGACGACATCGGGCTCCACATCGGCTACTATTGCCTTCATCCGTTGCTTATCGAGGATGTCGCAGGGTAGGACGGTCAGCCTGGGCTTGAGGTGCTCGATGTTCTTTGTGTCGCGGTGGACCGTGCCGTACACGGCCACGTCCTGAGCCAGGAGGAACTCCGCCAGGTGGGAGCCGAGGAAGCCGCCCACGCCAGTGATGAGACATCGCTTCATACCTGGACCACGCTGCCGTTCTGGGAGGCGGCATATGCCGCGTAGACGAGGCGCAGGGTCTCCAGCCCGTCCTGGCCGTTGCCCAGAGGCTCGCGGCCCTCCCGCACAGCGGCCGCGAACTCCTTCCACTCCTCGAGCCAGGAGCAGTCGCCACCGCGGAACTCGATAACCTCCTCGCCGAAGGGCGCCGTGAAGTCCCGCTTACCCAGGGCCACCCGCTCGGTGCCATAGCTGCCCCCCAGCCCTTCTACGGCGATGTAACCGTCCCGCCCGAAAACCTCGAAGGAGAAGAGGTTCCTCCACTGGGTCAGGCTGGAGTGAATGGACGCTACGGCGCCCCCGGCGGTGCGGTACAGGGCGAAGGCGTTGTCCTCCAGGGGCTGCGTCTTCCAGAAATAGGTGCCGACCTGGCAGATCACCTGGGCGAAGTCTCCCAGGAACCAACGGGCCAGGTCTACAGCATGGATCCCCTGCTCCATAAGCTGGCCACCACCCACCACCTCGGGGTTCGCCCGCCACTCCTGCTCGTAGCCCGGTCGGCCGCCGATGCCGTAGCGACAGCGGACGAACATCGGCTCGCCGATGACGCCGCTATCGAACCATTGCCGCGCCTGCTGGATGCCCGGATGATGGCGATGGTTGAAGCCGCATTTGAGCGAGACGCCGGTCTCCCGCGCCGCCGCTACCATGCCCTGCGCCTCTTCAAGCGTGCGGGCAAGGGGCTTCTCGCACAGGACGTGCTTGCCCTGGCGCATGGCCGCGATGCTGATAGCAGCGTGCAGATGGGGCGGAGTGCAGACGAGGACTACGTCCACGTCGTCCCGCTCGACCACCGGCTCCCACCCCACCGCCGCCTCGCAGCCCATGCTGTCGGCCAAGCGCTTGGCCGACTCCAGGTGAGCAGCGCTGATCACCACCAGCTCGGTGCCCGCGAAGTCGCGCAGCACAGGGGCCCGCCGTCGGCCCTGGAGCCCAGCACCGATGATGCCCACCCTCATGCCGGTCTGTCCCGACCGCCCCTGCCCACGCCGATGTAGCGGAAGCCAGCTTCGACCATGCGATCAGCGTCCAGCATATTGAGGGCATCCAGAAGCACGGGATTGCGCATCAGAGACCGGATACGGGGGAAGTCTAGCTCTCGAAACTGAGGCCAATTGGTGACCAGGATCAGGGCATCGCTGCCCTCGGCCACAGCGTAGGGGTCATCGCAGAAGGTGAAGCCATCGTGGAGACGTACTTCCTCCGGGTCGGCCTTGGGGTCGTAGGCTTTGACGGCGGCTCCCTCGGCGGCAATGGCCCGGATGATCTTCAGGGCAGCGGAGCGGCGCAGGGTGCTGGTGCCCGCCTTGTAGGCTAGCCCCAGAACGCCCACGCTGAGACCATCAAATGAGCCAAGTATGCGCCTGAGCCTTCCGACTACCATGCCATTCTGCCGCTCGTTGACGGCAAGCACAGCGTTGATCAGGGAAGCCTGGTAGCCATGCCGCTCGCTCAGGCGGCGGAGCACCTTCAGATCGCGGGCCAGAGTACCGCCAGCGAACCCTAGGCCCGGGTGCAGCGGCGCACCGGGCCCGATCCTGCTATCCAGGCGGAGGGTCTCAGCCACCATCAGGGCGTCGGCTCCTGCCTCGTCGCACAGGTTGGCGATTTCGTTGGCGAAGGAGATGGAGGTAGCTAGAAAGGCGTTGATGGCGTGCTTGGTCATCTCGGCGGTGCGCAGGTCAACCCTCACCCTGGGCGCCTGAATAGGGGAGAACAGTCCTTCTAGCCGCTCATGGGTGGCGGCGTCCTCCGCGCCCAGGACCAGGAACTCGGGGCCCAGGAACCGCTCGATGGCCTGGCCCAGGCGCAGGTTCTCCGGCACGCAGCCGATGCAGAAGGAGAGAGAGGGGTTGGCCCCCCGTACGGCCTCGACCAGCTTCTCGCAGGTACCGACGGGCACCTGGCTGCTCACAATGATGGTAGCGCCGCTGTCCAGGTGAGCGGCAAGCTCGGCGGCGACGGCGAAGATCCCCGACAGATCCACCTCATCGTTATCGTCCACCGGCGTGTCATAGGTGATGAGAGCGTAGGAGGCGCCAGCTAGACCCTCTGCCAGATCGGATGTGAACGTGAGCCTGGCAGCGGCGATGTTCTTCGCCATCATCTCCTGTAGCCCGGGCTCGAACAGCGGCGGGGTTCCCCGCCTCAAGGTCCGCACCTTATGGGGATCCTTGTCCACACCCGCCACCGTGTAGCCCAGGTCGGCTAGACAAGCCGCAGTCACCGCGCCCAGGTGCCAGATGCCGATGACGCACACCCTGCCTCTTTGTGCACCCACAGGCCTTGCCTCCCCTCGGACTAGCTCCCACTGTCCAGTAGGCGTCTGGCTCCTATGCGCACGGCCTCTGCCGAGGTGTGTTTGGCTCGCCAGCCCAGTTCTTTGATCTTGTCCAGATCATAGATGACCACAGGCACGTCGCCGGGCCAGCCCCGGTATCCGCCCGTGTACGCGAACCGGACATCGGCAAGACCCATCTCCTCCACTACAATGTGAGCGATCTCAGTGGCAGTAACGGTGGACTCACAGCCCAGGTTGAAAACGTCGCAGTCCTTAGCTTTGCCATTGCTGAACGCGAACAGTATGCCGTCGATGCAGTCCTCCACCAAGAAGTAGTTCTTCTCCTGATTGCCATCGCCCAGGATCTCCAGCTCCTTGGGGTTTCGCCTCAGCTTTGCGATGAAATCGTGAAGGATGCCGTGCCCCATCCTCGCCCCCACCACATTGCCGAAGCGGAATACCCAGGCCTGCATGCCAAAGAGATGGCAATAGGCGCTGATCAGGCCCTCGCACGCCAGCTTGCCCGCGCCGTACAGCGAGATCGGCAGCAAGGGGCCCACAACCTCGGGAGTAGGACGGACCGATGGCTCTCCAAACACAGTGGAACTAGAGGCAAAGAGGAGCTTGCGCACCCTGAGCTGCCTCATGACCTCCAGGACGTTGTAGGTGGCTATGATATCGTTCTCCAGGTCTATGCGTGTGTCCTGGTTACCCCTGGGGATATCCGTGTTGGCCCCGAGGTGAAAGACCAGGTCATGCCCGGCCATCGCTGCCTTCAGTGCGTCCATATCCCGCAGGTCCGCCTCGATGAAACGAAAACGCGGCTCATCCAGAAGGTGGTCTATCCACTCCCGCCGGCCCGAGGAAAGATTGTCGTACACGGTGACCGTATTGCCGGCCGCCAGCAAACGTTCCGACAGGTGACTGCCGATGAAGCCGGCGCCGCCGGTCACAAAACACGCCCCCAGGCTACTTGCTTGCACCATGTGTTTGCCTCCCGCTGAGATTCCTGCTCATCGCCCGTAGCGTCTGCACAGAGCCCGACCCAGCGGCCCGGCGAAGGCCGAGGCGTAGCCCAGAGCCACGTGGCCCAGGGCGTCGACGGCCAGACAAAGCTGCCGCCAGGACAGGCGTGGCTCGCGGGCAAAGCCGACCATCACCCGCGGGAAGAAGCCCAGAGCAATGCGCCGCAGCAGTTCGTATTCGGTCGCCAGGTCGTTGACAGCCAGCCCTCCGTCCTGCCGGTGAAGCTTCTTGAGCCAGGCCTTGGTGTAGCCCTCCCAGAACGCCCGCCGCCGCACGAACCTTGGCTTGAACCTGTATGCATAGACCCTATGGAAAACCTTCACCCGTGGGTTGTAGATGATCGGCCTTCCGGTCTCTCTGCGTATTCTCATGGAGAACAGCGTGTCCTCTCCCAGAAGCCCCAGCTTGCTGCCGTCGGCGGCGCCCATGTTGCCTCCCAGCCTCTCGTCAAAAGAGCAGTGGTCGAAAGCCTCTCTCCTGAAGGCCATGTTCATGCCCCAGGCGTTCCTCACCGTCCGGACGCCCTCTGCGTCAAACCAAGCGGAACAACTGATGATCCAGTAGAACTCCGGGGGGAACCACTCTATGGCTTCGCCTTCCCACCTGGGAAGGGCCGGCCCCGTCAGGCCGATGACCGATTCGTCAGCAGCGAAGCTCTTGACCGTCTCCTCAGCCCAGTCGGGCAAAGCGATGGCGTCGTCATCCAGGAAGGCGATGATCTCGCCGCGGGCGTGCTCGATCGCCAGGTTCCTGGCGGGCGCCAGCCCCGTTGGCCCGTCGTTAAACAACACCCGCAGGTTGGCCAACCCCCTCTGCCGCCCATAGGCGGCGACCTCCCGGCCCAGATCCTTGGTCCCTTCACCCACGAAGAGGACATCGAGGTTGCTGTAGGTCTGGGTGTGGAGACTGTCCAGCAGTTCCTTGATATCGGCGAGCCGGTCCAGCCTGTAAGAAGTAACGATGACCGATAGCAGTGGGCCGTCGATCGTAGACCTAAGAGCCCGCGTCTTCCTGGGTAGCCGTCTAGCCATGGAAGCGCTCCTTGATAATCACAAACCAGAGGGGCATTCGCTGGGGCTTCCCCGTCGGGCTGCCTCATAGATAGCGTAGGCCAGGCAAATGGCCTGAAGGCCGTCCTGGCCGTTGCCGAGGGGCTCCCGCCCTTCTGCTATGGCTGCCTTGAACTCCTTCCATTCCTGCACCCACGATCGGTCCTCCCCACGGTACTCGATCACCTCCTGCCGGAAGGGGGCAATGAGGTCCCGCTTGCCCAGGCTGGCCCGCTGGGTGCCGTAGCTACCCCCCAGGCCCTCTACAGTGATGTAGCCCTCAGACCCGAAGATTTCAAACGAGAACAGGTTCTTCCACTGGGTCCAACTGACATGGAGAGATGCCGTCCTCCCGGTGGCGGTCCGCAGGATGGCGAAGACGTTGTCCTCCAGGGGGGCCACCTTCCAGTAATAGGTGCCCAAGAAGCCAAAGACCTCAGCAAACTCGCCCAAGAACCAGCGGGCAAGATCCAGGATATGGAGGCCCTGGTCCATGAGCTCACCGCCGCCACTTATCTCACCCCGGGCTCGCCACTCCTGTTCGTAGCCCGGCCTGCCGCCAATCCCGTGACGGCAACGGATGTACATCACCTCCCCGATACGTCCCTGGTCGTACCAGAGCCTCGCTTGACGGATGCCTGGAAAGTGGCGGTAGTTAAGCCCGCACTTCAGACGCGCCCCATTTCGCTGGGCTGCCTGGACAATACTCTTGGCTTCCTGCGGATTACGGCCCAGGGGCTTTTCGCAAAGGACGTCCTTGCCCGCCTCAAGAGCAGCGGTGCAAATGAGCGAGTGGAGATGGGGCGGCGTGCAGACCAGGACTGCCTCCACAGTTTTTTCTTCTACTACCTTTCGCCAGTCTTGCGTGGCCTCGCAACCAAATTCCGCTGCCATGCGCTGAGCCGCTGAGAAGTTTATGTCAGCCGCTATAGCCAGGTGGTCTCCTGAAGCAAAGTCCAGGGCTCTAGCCCTGCGCCAGCCTTGCAGCCCTGACCCAATAAGTCCTACCTTCATCGGTGTGTCCCTTCACCTGCGGGACGGTACGCCGCAGGGTATACAGGTCTGAGGCCATAATGCGGTCAATCTGGGATGCCATATTGCGCCAGTCATCCCAGACGACGCTGATGAGGCGGCCGGTTAACCCATCGGAAGCATCCGAAGCCAGGAAGACTGCCAATGCCGCCACTTCTTCCGGGGGGGTGCCTTGTCCTGCCTTCAGCCTTTCCGCCTCTTCCAGGGCCTCCTTTCCGGCGGCTTCCCCAGCAGCAAGCACAGCATCAATAAGCCTGGTATTCACCCCACCCGGCGCAATGGCATTGACCCATATGTTATGGGGCCGAACCTCCTGGGCGAGGGTCTCGGTGAGGCGCACGATAGCGGCCTTGGAGGCAGCATAGGCGCTGAAGTTAGGACGGGGCGAGGCGGCACCTCCCCCGGAGAGGTTGATAATCTTGCCACACCTTTGGCGCATCATCGCCGGCAGCACCGCCCGACAGCAGAGGAAGATACCCCCCAGGTTGATGGCGATCGTCTGAAGCCACTCCTCGGGGTCAAGCGCGCTCAACGGCCCGATGGGCCCATAGACTCCAGCGCTATTCACCAGGATATCTATCTGGCCGAACTCGCCCAGGGCAGCACTGACCATCGCTTCCACTTCCGAGTTTCTGGAAACGTCAGCCCGCACTGCGAGAGCGCGCCGTCCCAGACCCCGAACCTCCTGGGCCGTCTGCTGTATCTCCTCCAGGGTTCGGGCTACCGCCACGATGTGGGCGCCTTCCTGAGCATAGGCCAGAGCTATAGCGCTGCCGCTGCCTCGCCCCGCACCGGTGATAATGGCGACCTTATCTTGAAGCTGCATTGTGCCCGACAGCAAACCGGCAGTTTAAGAACGCCGGAATCTTTCCCTCACCACCGTCCTGATGGCAGTAAACCCCTGCTCCCAGTTGGGTAACCTGCTCCTCCCGCTAAGCCTTCCTCGCATGCTCTGGGGAACCTCCATCACTTTTAGTCCAGCCTTATGTAGTCGGCATATGAGCAGAGGCTCGTAGTTCCATCCCTCGTCAGACCAAAGGTTAACCCGCTGGGTAATGCTCCTCCAGAAGGCGTTATAGCCGGAGCAGAGGTCGGTGTATTTCGTGCGGTAGAGGATATTGAATACGGTAACGATGAGCCAATTGCCGAAGATGCGGTGGAAGGGCTTGTGTCGCCAGCCCGACGCGAAGCGAGAGCCCTTAGCAAAGTCGCACCCCTGGAGGAGGGGATGAACAAAGTTGGTGACCTCTTCGGGGTCCGTCTCGCCATCCGCATCCAGGGTGACAATGATGTCGCCACTCGCCTGCTCGACACCATACCTCAGCGCTTCGCCCTTGCCTCGCCCCGGCTGGGATAGCACCCTGATGTTGGGCCGCAGTTCTTTCGCCACCTCCACCGTCCTATCTGTCGAGTGGCCATCCACCAACAGCACCTCATCGACCCAGTCGGGGATCCTCGGCAGAACGTGCGGCAGGCTCTCCTCCTCGTTGAGGGCGCAGATCAAGGCTGTGATACTCAGCCTTCTTTCCGCTTTGGCTTTCAGCAAAGCGTCCTCGGTCTGGTCTCCAGATTCTGCCCGCCTGTACCCTTGACCTTGCATTGTGACTACCTCATCCAAGCCAATATCCCGTCTACGACTGCCCAGCGAGAGTCACCAAGAGCCAGCGCATCCTTTGCGGCATTGTCCCCTCAGTGGTCGCTAGCAACCTGCTCAGTACGATGGCCAGGCCAAGCCCCTGCCCGAGGCCGTGGCCGACGCCTGCCCCTGTCAACCCCATCACCGGCAGAAGCGCAGAACTCAGCGCCACCGTCGTCACCGCCACCACCCCAGCTATAATCACCAGCTCGCCGACCCGCTTCGTGACCCTCAAAGCCCCAAGGTAGACGTTCACCACTGCCGCGGGCAGAGCGGCCAGGGCCACGATGCGGAGAAGCGTCGCGCCCTCGGCAGCGTAGTCGCGTCCAAAGGCCAGAAGCAGCTTGTCACCCACCAGGAGCAACAACGCGCCGCCGACGGCAGCTACCGCCAGCCCGCCCACCACGGCGTTGCGTGAGAGAACGCGTAGCGCCCCAGGGTCGTGAGAACCCTCCGCAAACAGGGACAGGGCCAGGTAGCCCGAGGCCGACGTGAGAAGATATCCCAAGAACCACGCCATATAGAAGTAGGCCCCTTCTGCGGAGCCCAGCAGGCTCACCACCAGCAGCGGTAGAACCAGGCCAGGTGCCAGAAGCAGGACATCGGCAACGTAGTTCGCCATGGAAAAGGGGAAAAGCTTGAGCACAGCGGCCGGGTCGATCAGCCCCGCTGGCCGATAACCCGGCAATCCCCTTGCCAGCAGGGCAAACCCGACCACTGCCCCTAGTGCCGTCGCTATGCCCCCCGACGCCACTATGCCGAAGGCGCCGAAGAAAGCGACCATGAGCGCCGGCAGGGCGAGGCGGCTGAGCTGGACTAATACGGTTTGTACCAGGATGTATTTGGCCTGTCGTATCGCCATGAAAGCGTGCATCTGGACAACGGATAGAGTGGCGAAAACCACAAAGCAGATGAACGCTAGGAAGTACAATGGCTGCTCGCGCAGGAAGCCGAGGCTGGGCGTCCACAAGGGCACCCCGACAAGAAATACGGCCGACAAGGCCACGGCGGCAGCAGCGCTAGTTGTGAACACGGCGTTCGCCAGCCGTGGCCCCCGCCCACCGGACTCCGGCAAGAAGCGGATAAGCCCCAAGCCTAAGCCCAGGTGGGACAACATGGCCAGCAGGGTAAAGGTTGAGAGGGCCGCTGAGCCTAGCCCGACTTCGTCGGCGTCGTACAGGCGGGCTACCAGCGCCCAGAAGGCAAAGCCAGCGAGTGCCGCCCCTACCGCATTAGCCCAGAGGTAGAGAGCGTTGGCGTAGAGAGGCGTTCTCAGGAGGGTGACGATCCGCGAGCGAGTGACGGCTAGGCCTGTCAGCCCAGGGATAGATTTGATGACAGCCGGTTCTTCCACCTGTACGCTACCGCTCGCTAGCTACGATTGCGCCTGGCTGACCCTACGTGCCAGCTTCAGCCCGATCCCCCCCATCGCAGGAAGAGTCGAGAGCGGCGGGTAACAAGAAGGCCTGTCTGGCGAGCCAGACAAGCCAGTGCTGTCCCCCTCCCTCTCCTCGAATCTGGCCCACCTAGGAACGAGTAGGGAACGCTTTCGCAGCCGGTGCCGCCGAGTTCCTGGCGGACTTGCCGCCTGCCTTCCATCCACTCCGCCTAGGTCAGGCGCCTACCTACTCTGGACGCTGGTCGGCACCTCCTAGAACAGAAACGCGCCGCCTCTCGGAAGGGAAATCAAAGTCTCTGGGGTAGGCGTAAACGTTCCGTGAAGATTGCGTGAATGCTAGCTGCCGCGTCCGGCTCGCCGCCGTCCTCGCCGCCAGCGCAGCCAGGCCCCCGGAAATCTGAGGCGAGTGCAAATGAAGGTGGCCAGGGCGGGAGCAGCCCTGACAAGCTCGTAGAACAGACGAGAAGGAAAATCGATGTCCCCGTGGGTCAGGATCAGCTTGCGCAGCCGGTCGCCGCCCAACCTCACCAGGAGCTGCTCAAGCTGCCTGTTGTCCAGGCTGGCGAACAGCCGGTGCAGGTCGGCCCCCCGCTTCAGCTCATCCCCCAGGTCGGCCATGAACGCCTTGTGGTAGCGCGAGAGGAAAGCCCTGGAGAAGTCCTCACGTTTCAAGGCTTCCACCGCTGTCCCGGCAGCGTGCCCAGCCCCCACCAGCCCGGTGTAGATTCCCCCACCGGATGTTGGCTTCACCTGCCGCGCTGCATCGCCCACCAGCAGGACGTTCTCACCATACGGCCTGGTGGGAGCCCACAACGGGATGTCCCCTGCGGCGAAGCCCAGAAGCTCGGCATTGCCGAAGTATTCGGGAAACCTACCATACAGACACCGCAGCGAATCGATAGGCTTGACACCGTTGGTTGTTCCCGTTCCCACCCTCACCCGACCATCCCCGAGCGGTATGGCCCAGGCGAACCAGCCCGGCGCCAGGCTCTGGTCGACAAAGGCTACCACCTGGTCCTTGAGCATTCCTGGCGCTCTCATCTCTGCCCCGAGGCCCAGGACCATGCCGTCTGGCCTGTGTACTCCCAGTTGCTTGGCCACCCTCGACAGAGCGCCGTCCGCCCCGACAAGCAGCTTCGCCAAAAACGAAGCCCGCCGACCTCCCCTTTCCGCGTGAAGCCGCACCAGCCCGTTTTCCCGCTCCAATGCCAGGAACCTAGCGCCAAGCAGAAGCTCCGCCCCCGCCTCCTGGGCCTGAACAGCCATCGTCTCGTCCAGGCGAACGCGGTCGATGGCCAGGGCGTATACCCTATCGCCCCCAATCGACAGCTCCCTGCCCCCGGGGGAGTGGATCACCGCCCCTCGAATCTCGTTCCGGACAACGCCGTCGCCTACTCCCGCCAGCTCGAGGGTGCGAGCCGTCACCAGGCCCGAGCAGTGCAGCGGCCGCCCCACAGCGCCGTGCTCCTCCAGCAGCAGCACCCTGAAGCCTTGGCTGGCGATGTCCCTAGCCATGGCCGACCCGGCCGGTCCAGCCCCTACGACCACGGTGTCATAGCATCGTTTCACGCCTGACCTCCTGGCTCCATGCCCAGGCCACCTGCGCTAGCGGGCGAGGCCGCTCTCGATGGCGCCGCCAGCACCTGGCCGCCGATTGAGGACACCCGTTGCGGACTTGAGATTGCCTACGGGGACGCACCGGGAATTGCCACCTCCTGCCCAGCATAGATCGCGCTTGGATCACCGATCCCGTTGGCCTCCATTATCACCGCCGGGCTGACGCCGAAGGCGGCGGCGATGGTGGCCAGGGTATCGCCCGCCTGCGCTACATAGGTGGTACCCGGAATTGCCAGCTCTTGGCCGGCCATAATGGGCCCAGGCTCGGGCATGCCGTTGACGGCAGCAATGGCCTCCGGGCTGAGGCCGAACCGCTCGCCGATCTCGGTCAGTGTCGAGCCGGGCTCGACCACGTAGACCAGCCCGCCAGGGCCCGCCCTCAAGGGAGGAGGAGCGAGCGGAGGCGTCGCCGTAGGGTGGGGAGTGGCCACGGCCTCGCCCTGCGGCGGGCCTTCGCCAACCGCAGCCGGCGAAGGAGCGCTCTCCACGTCAAGCCACAGGTGGACATTCCTGTAGACCCCGTTCGCACCGTCTTTGTAGAGCCCAAAGTCCACCTTTTGGCTCTTGCCTACCCGGTTGGGAACCAAGGTCACCGTCTTTTCCCATCGTTGGCCCGGGCCAAGCGTCAAGCCATCCATGCTGTCAACGCTCCGCCCGTCAATCGTTGCCTCCAGCCGATAGGCAGCACTCTGCCCCTCATAATTCACAATACCCAGAGTCACCGTCAGGCCCTGCCCCAGCTCAAGGGTCGCCGGATAGCCATCGGCCCTGTCCCCTGGCCCCAGCACATAGAACTCGGTAAACCTTTCCGGGCTGCCCCGCGACATCCCCACGAAGTAGGCCGCGACGCCCATCCCCGCCATAGAGATTACCACAATCAGAGCCAGAGCCGCGCTAGCCCAGCCAATTCGAGGCCAGGGAGGCAACGAAGGCCTCGCAGCCACCACCAAGCCCTCTTCCGGCAGCAGGGTCTGCCTCCTGTAGGCGGCGGCAGCAGCGCCCGCCACAACGAACAAGGCCAGCGAGCCCAGAACCGGATCAAGGCGTACGCCCCAGGGCGAGTAGTTGAGGGCCAGCCCCACGAACGGAACCACGGCCAAACTCAAGCCGAAGCTCAACCCTACCCGCTCGATAGCCTCGAGATCGCTCCAGCGGGGATAGAGGGCCGCCATCAGGACGTAGCCCGGCAGGAACAGAACAAACGGCAGGCCGAGGACGACGCGCACCGGCCCGAGGGAGGGAACCAGGAGAACTACCGCTGTGGTGAGCACAGCCCAGGCCGCCGCCAGAACAAGGTCGATGTTCCTAGCAAGGATGAGGCGGGTGTTCATCTCCCCTCCCTAGAGAGCGATCGTGCAAAATTCGCCGGGTTGTTCTACAATGTGGGCCAACAACCTAGAGTCCCCCAGGGGTAGCTCTTTCCAGACGTCGACGTCGTGCAGACCTGCCTGCCGGCAGGGCAGGTGGGGGCGGCCTCCACGGGAAAGACCGACCCGCCCGGCGAGGCAACCGATGCTTGGAAGAAGGCTTGCACCCCGCAGATTCCTTCTACTGACGCTTGTAGTGGGATCCCTGGCCCTTATGCGCAGCGCCCTGCCTGTGGCCAGGCAGGGTCGCCACCAAGCCAGCGCCGCTGTCGCTGCCCATCCGCTCTCCGTCTCTATCACCCTGGCCGCTCGCCTCCAGACGCTGCCCTGGGGAACCATCCTCGCCTTCCTATACCTGATTCTCATCACTCTGGCCGAACTTCTCACCGTCGTGGCCAACGCCCGCTGGGGTCTGGCCTTGCACATCGCCGTGCTGACGGCCCTCCTTGTCCACTCCTCCCTCACAATGGGCCAGCCCTCCCACAAACTACTGCTGGCCCTGGCTCTGGCTCCCCTCATCCGCATTCTCAGCCTGTCCATGCCCCTGGAGAACGTCGACCTCATCTACTGGTATGCCCTTGTCGGCGCGCCTCTCATGGTCGCGGCCTTCGTCGTAGCGCGAACCCTGGATCTGACCTGGCAGGACATTGGCCTCACCCTTCGCTCCCTCCGTCTCCAGGCGCTGGTGGCAGCGACGGGCCTTGTCTTCGGCTTCGCCGAGTACTTCATCCTTAGACCTGAACCGCTCATCGACGGGCTGAGCTTGGGGGGCGTCTGGCTCCCCGCCCTCATCCTTCTCATCGGTACCGGTTTCAACGAGGAACTGGTGTTTCGCGGCGTCATGCAGTCGGCCTCCAGCGCGGCCCTGGGGAAGCCTGCCATCCTTTACGTAACGGTAGTGTTCGCCGTCCTCCACTTGGGGTACAAGTCAGTCGTTGACGTGGCCTTCGTCTTCGCCGTCGGGCTCTTCTTCGCCTGGACCGTCGCCAAGACCCGATCTCTCCTGGGGGTCACCCTATCCCACGGCATAACTAACATCGCACTATATCTCGTGGTGCCCTTCCTGGGCATCGCCGCCGTCAGCGCGCCCAGTATTAGCGTGCAGAATGTGCAGGAATTCACCCCTGACTTTTCACAAGAAGTCCAGCATCTCCGGTCCCTCATCCCGCCACCTCAGATACAGCCGCTCCCATCCGCCACTGCGACCGCCACCCCTACTTCCACCCCTGCTGCCACCCCTACCGCCACCCCTACCGCCACCCCTACTGCCACCCCCGCAGCACCCGAAGAGCCAGTCCAGCCCACCCCAACGGCGGTCTACACCGTACAGCCCGCCGACACCCTGGCCTCCATCGCCCGCGCCCATGACACCACGGTCGACGAACTCCTGCGCCTGAACGACCTGCCGGAGCCCAATCTCCTCCAAGCCGGGCAGACTATCGTCCTGCCTCCGAGCCCTGCTGGGGCAGCCGCCACGACCGTGCATACAGTAGCGGCGGGCGAAACGCTCGCCCTCATCGCCGCAAAGTACCAGACGACCGTCGAAACGCTCCTGGAGCTGAACCACCTGGCCGACCCCAACGTCATCCCCGTTGGAGAGCCCCTCATCGTCCCCAGACCTCCCTAGGCAGCCCTTCTGCCCGCCCAGAGCAGTACCCCAAAAAGGAACTGGCCCCCTGTTGAGGGAGCCAGTCCCCAATCGGGTCGCAGACGCGTCAAACGCGCTACAACACTTCCACGACCTTCGCCGTCACAATGGCGGCGAAGACGAGAAGCAAGGGGATGATCCCAACGTTGAGAGCACGACCCAGTGCCCGAAGCCGGGGGCGACCATCGGCGCCAGTCAGCTCCTTGGCTATGAGGAACGCAACCAGCGTCAACACAGCCATGAGCCCCAGTGACGCCGCTATCCCTACGGCGGTGGTGATTGTAGACACGGTTGTCGTCGTCACGGTGGAAATCATATGACTCTCACCTTCCTTTCACGACGACCCCGATTCCCCGCAAACTTAGCATAGACCAAAAGATTTGTCAATCACACCGAAAGCCTATCCCCGTCCCAGCAGCCCGCTGAGGATGTCGGCGCTGAAGCCGCCGGCGGCCGCCATGTAGGTGTCCTTGAGGATCTTTCCCGCCAGGACAGCCAGGAAGAATCGCCCCAGGGGCATGCGAACGGCCCCGGCGGCCGCTCCGCCAATGTCGAAGAAGGGGTTGGGCAGCACGGACATGACGAACATGGTGATGACGCCGTGGCGCTCCATCCAGCGCCGAAGCCACTGGTATTCGGGGCGCTCCTGGATGATGATCCGTCCGCCGTAGCCGGCCGCGTAGCCGGTGAATTCGCCCAGCGCCTCGGCCAACCCGGCCACCACTCCCACCAGGATGAAGGTCGGTATGCCCAGGTAGGAGTTGAGGATGGCGCCACCGCCGACGGTGGAGACAGCGGCAGGCATAGGCAGGATCATGGAGGCGGCGCCGATGAGGTTGATGGCGAAGACCCCGATGTAGCCGTAGTCCTTGAGGCGACTCACCTCCACCTGGAAGTAGAAAAAGGCGAAGGCGAAGGCGGTGATCAGGACGACGACGGAGATGAGGAGGGAGTACTCCAGGCGCCAGGCGACCCAGCGCCTGCGATTCGTCACCGTGCCCTTCTCATCGGGAGGGCTCATGCTTCGGACGCTTCCCCCCATTGATTGCTCGCCTTCCGCCGCCCAGCCCTTAGCCGCCATCTGGCCCAATACGAACGAAAGGACGGGAGGCAAGCCTCTCGTCCCTTGTGTGCTAGCCTCTCCTTCGTATGCCTACGGGGTTAGCTGACGGGTTCGGCTTGAAGGAGCTAGCCTACTCCCCGGTATGTCGGGAAGATTCACCCCAGTGCCCCGGTCGGGATCGGGGCGGTTGGTTCCCCCGCGTCGCCAGCGGCGACTTCGGCAGCGTATTCGATTGGTCTGCTCCAATTTAGCAGAGGCTAAGATTGGTGTCAATCACTGTCTGGGGCGGGAGCGTATGATCAGGACCGGCTCCCCCGTATGTCTCACCACCTCGTTGGCCACGCTGCCCAGGATCCAGCGCCGGAAGCCGGAGCGGCCGTGGCTGGTCATCGCCACCAAACAGTCGGGGGTCTGGCGAGCGAACTCGATGATCCGGGGGCCCGGCGGGCCGCGCAGAACTTCCCACTGGACCGATAGGCCCTTGCGCTCCAGCTCCCTGGCCAGGCCCTTCAGGTAGCCCGAAGCTACCACGTCGAGCCTCTGTAGAACGTCGGCGGGCACCGCCCAGGTGACCGGTGCCATGGGGCTGAACTGAACGGTCGTCTCAATGCCGATCACCTGGATGAGGGTCACCTCCAGGTTGAGCACCTTGCCCAGCTCCTCGGCGAAGGGGAGAGCCCATTCGGCGGGGGGCGAGCCGTCCAGGGGAACCACGATCTTCGACAGGCGGGCGGTGGCCTCGCCGCCGGCGATTTCGTCGGGGGGCCTGACCAGGAGGAGAGACCGGTGGCTGGCCCGCAGGAGCCTGTCCACCACGCTCCCTACCACCCAGCGGGTCAGCCCCGAGCGGCTATGGATGGACATGGCGATGAGGTCAACGTCCTCCTGCTCGGCGAATCTCATGACCTCCCGGGTTGCCTTTCCCTTAACCACCTGCGTATCCACATCCAGCCCCTCCCTGCGCAGCTCAGCGGCCACACCCTCCAGGTAGTTCTCGGCCAGGGGGCGGATGCGCTCCATGGCTTCATCGGCGTATGGCTCCTGTTCGGGGGATTCTTGGTCGAGGAGGGCTTCGGCTGCGTGGAAGAGGATCACCCGGCTCTGAAAGCCCCTGGCCAGCAGCATAACGTAGGGCAGGATGCCCTGGGCCAGAGGCGAGCCGTCTAGAGGAACCAGTATCTTCTCAAACATCTCCATCCCCGCTGCTAAAGGTGGTGACGCTCTATAGTAACAATCGGCGAGGCTGTCGGCAAGCCTGTGGGAGCACGTAGTTGGCATGTCTGACGGCAATTCAGTATGATGAAAGTTCGAAGGCCCGTCGCCCACTAAGGAGGCGAATTTGGTTACTACCGACCTGGACCGGGTCATTCGTCGGGTGAGCAAGCCTGCCCGCTACACCGGCGGCGAGTGGAACTGCGTGGTCAAGGATTGGGGCCGCACGCCGCTGCGGTTCGCCCTGGCCTACCCTGATGTCTATGACATCGGCATGTCCAATCTGGGTCTGGCGATCCTCTACGACATCCTCAACGGCCAGGCCGACGTGCTCTGCGAGCGAGTCTACGCCCCCTGGACGGATATGGAACAGGCCATGCGCCAGGAGGGCCTGCCTCTGTTCAGTTTGGAGACCCGCCACCCCCTGGCGGAGTTCGATGTCATCGGCTTCTCCCTGGGCTACGAGCTGACCTACACCAACCTCCTCAACATGCTCGACCTAGCGGGCGTGCCGCTGCTGGCGGCGGAGCGCAAACAGGCGCTGCCCCTGGTCATCGCCGGCGGCAGCGGCGCCCTGAACCCCGAACCCCTGGCCGACTTCGTCGATGCCTTCGCCCTGGGTGATGGCGAGGAACTAGTCCTGGACATCGTGGCCTGCCTGCGTCGCTTCAAAGATAAGGGCCGCCGCTCGAAGAGGGAGCTTCTACGGGAGCTGGCCCGGATCGAGGGCATCTACGTGCCCCGCTTCTACGATGTAAGCTATCAGGCCGACGGCAGCATCGCCGAGATCAAGCCTATTGAGGCGGCTGCGCCTGCTCGACCGCGCAAGCGCTTCCTCCAGAAGCTGCCGCCGCCGCTCACTCGGCCCATCGTGCCGTTCGTGCAGACGGTGCACGACCGGGCGGGGATCGAGGTCCAGCGAGGCTGCACTCAGGGCTGCCGCTTCTGCCAGGCAGGGGTGATCTACCGCCCCCGCCTGGAGCGCCCGGTCGAGGAGGTGGTGGCCGCCGCCAGGGAGCTGCTGGCCAACACCGGCTATCGCGAGCTCTCCCTCCTCTCCCTGAGCACGACCGACCACTCGCAGATCGTGCCGATGGTACAGGCCCTGAAACGAGATCTCGGCGGCGGCATCGTTATCTCTCTGCCCAGCCTACGGGTGGACAGCTTCTCGGTGGAGATGGCCGAGGCGGCGGCGGGGCCGGGCAAGCACACCATCACCTTCGCCCCCGAGGCGGGCAGCCAGCGCCTGCGCCTGGCCATCAACAAGCTGGTAGGCGAGGAGGATGTCCTGCGAGCGACGGAGGCGGCCTTTTCGCGGGGCTGGACTGGCATCAAGCTGTACTTCATGGTGGGCCTGCCCACGGAGACGATGGAGGACGTGCAGGGCATCGTCGATCTGGCAGCCAAGGTCAAGGAGATAGGGCGTCGCTATCATCGGGGCCGGGCCAGGGTGCGGGTGAGCACCTCTACTTTCATCCCCAAGCCTCACACCCCGTTCCAGTGGGCGCGTCAGAACACCGCCGAGGAGCTGGCTCCCAAGCACGAGCTCCTGCGCACGGGATGCAAGCGGGCCGGCCTGGAGCTCTCCTGGGAGGACCCGGAGCACAGTCTGTTGGAGGCGGTCGTCTCGCGGGGCGACCGCCGCTTGGGGCGGGCGATCCGGCGGGCCTGGGAGCTGGGCTGCCGGTTCGACGCCTGGCACGAGCAGATGGACTGGGGCCGCTGGCAGCAGGCCTTCCAAGAGTGCGGCCTCGATCCGGCCTTCTATGCCCAGCGGGAGCCCGGGCTGTTCGAGACCTTCCCCTCGTCACACATCGACGTCGGGGTCAGCAAAGCCTACCTGCGGGGGGAGTGGCAGAGGACGCTGAGAGGGGAGACCACCGCCGACTGCCACCAGGGGGACTGCCACGTGTGCGGCGTGGAGCGGCTAGGGGCCGAGGCCTGCGTGGAGAAGGTGAGCGAGCTGGCCGAGAAGAGGCGACGGCCAAGACAGCCCATCGCGACCCCCTGAAATGCCCTGCGCGAGGTGGTGAACAGGGGTGGCAGCCTGAGCGACATCAGGCTGGATTGGGCGATCCTGGCTGCCTGGGCGGCGGCTGGCTTCCTGGTCTCCCTGCGCGTCTTCCGCTGGCAGTAGGTTCGCCCTTGCCTTGACCGTCCGACGGGGAGGATGCTATCTTGCCCTGAGGACAGCCAAAGGGAGACTTGTGTATGTCGAGAGCGGCAAGAAGGCAGAGGGAGCGGGAAGGTTCCAGGAGGCATAGGGGGCGGGGAGGTCCCAAGAGGCGGAAGGAGCAGAGACGCCCACCGACGCTGTCCGGACGGCTTCGCGGTCTGGGGTGGCTGGTGGCGGTGGTCGTGGCCACGGCCGCCGTGGTCGGTCTTATTCTCCTGGGGGTCCTTACTCGCGGCGGGGGCGAGGGCGACAATACCTCGCTGGTAGTGCCCACCCCAAGAGGCACAGAGACTCCCATCCAGGGGTCTATTCTGGGAAGCGCCAACGCTCCCCTGACCATCGTCATGTATTCGGACTTTCAGTGCCCCTACTGCAGCGTGCTTGCCAGAGAGATTCTGCCTCAACTGGAGAAGGACTATCTGGCTACGGGCAAGGCCAAGCTGGTGTTCAAGTACGTGCGCTTTCTGGGGGACGAATCGCAGTGGGCGGCGGAGGCGGCCGACTGTGCCGGCGAACAGGGGAAGTTCTGGGACTATCACGACATGCTCTTCGCCAACCAGAGGGGCGAGAACGAGGGAGCTTTCAGCAAGGACAATCTCAAGCGGTTTGCGGCGGCGTTGGGTCTGGACACCACCGCTTTTAACGCTTGCCTGGATGAGGACCGCTACACCGGCAAGGTGGCGGAGAACAACAACGAGGCTCGTACCCGCGGGGTCGATAGCACCCCCACCGTCTTCGTGGGGCAAACCTCGATCGTGGGCCGCACGTCCTACGAAACGTACAAGACGGCCATCGAGGACGAGTTGGCGGGGGCAAGGTGAGACGGGCCAAAGCGCAGGTTGTGGCTGGGCCCGGGGGTCTGAGCACCGGCGGGCGGCTGAGGTGGGGTGGGCTGTCCGTCCTGGCCGTGGCCGGCATGGGGGTGGCAGCCTACCTGACCTACACGCACTGGGCCGACAAGCCGGTGGCCTGTGGCCCGGTGGGCGACTGCAACCTGGTGCAGACCAGCGAGTACTCGGCGATAGCGGGAGTGCCGGTGGCCCTGCTAGGGTTCTTGCTCTGCGCCGCCCTTCTGGGGGTGGCCTTGTGGCGGGTGGCCCTCGATCGGTCGGGGATGGCCGAGGAGTGGGCGCCGCTGGCGGTGTTCGGTATGACTCTGATGGGAGTGGCCTATGCCGCCTACCTCACCTATGTGGAGCTATTCGTTCTGGAGGCCATCTGCATCTACTGCGTGACCCTGGCCTCGATCATAACCGCCAGTTTGCTCATCAGTCTGGCCGAGCTCTTCGCCTGAGTGTGAGTACGGGCGCAGCATGCTGCGCCCCTACGGTTGGAGGGCGGCTAGCTACTCGCTCGCCGGCTCCTCGATGGGGTCTTCTTCTACCTTTTCCTCCAGCTCTTCGATCGGGTCTTCTTCTAGTTTTTCCTCCAGCTCCTCGCCAGCATTTTCGTCCTCCGCGAAGACCCGGAAGTCGGAAGCCAGAGCGGACAGTTCCTCGGCCAGCTCTTCGGCCTCTCCGTCGCCCTCGCCGGGCAGCAGGCTGGGCGGTGCCAGCAGCTCGGTCACCGTCCGGCGCTCTGGCAGGGTGATAGCGGCGCGGGCTGGGATGAGCTTGCCGATGATGACGTTCTCCTTAAGGCCGAGGAGGTGGTCGACAGAGCCGCCTACCGCTGCCTCGGTGAGGACGCGAGTGGTCTCCTGGAAGGAGGCGGCGGCCAGGAAGCTATCGGTGTTGAGGGAGGCCTTGGTCACTCCCAGGAGGACCGGCTGAGCGGTGGCAGGCTCGCCACCTTCGGCGAGAACCTTGGCATTCACCTCTTCAAAGCGGAAGCGATCCACCAGTTCGCCGGGCAGGAGGGCGGTGTCGCCGGGGGAGTCGACCCGCACGCGGCGGAGCATCTGGCGGACGATGACCTCGATGTGCTTGTCGTTGATGGTCACTCCCTGGGAGCGGTAGACCTTTTGCACCTCCTCTACCAGGTAGAGCTGCACCGCTTCCGGCCCCTGGACGCGCAGGATGTCTTGAGGATTGATGGCGCCGTCGGTGAGCTGGCGGCCGGCGTGGACGTACTGGCCGGTCTCGACGCGGATGCGGGCGGTGGGCGGCACCAGATACTCGCGCTCCTCTCGCTCCTCATAGAGGAGGGAGAGGCGGTCGCTGCGGTCGCGCATGACGCGGCCGGCCATGCGGGCGGTGATGTCCTCGGCGGGGACGGGCAGGGGGGATTCCCGTTTGCTCTTGCTCTTGCTCTTGGCCTTCTTGGGCTGGGGCTGGCGGGCTAGAAGGGCCCCCTGTTCCACCCACTGCTCGTGCTCTACCAGGACGTCGGCCCCTTCGGGCAGGGCGTAGTCATCGCGGTAGAGCTCACTACTGACGATCTTTATGCGGCGGCTGTCGCCATCGCGCACGATCTCGGCTGTGCCGTCGATCTCGGCCACGATGGCGGCGCCCTTGGGCACCCGAGCCTCGAACAGCTCTTCCACTCGGGGCAGACCGGAGGTGATGTCGATGCCGGCCACGCCGCCGGTGTGGAAAGTGCGCATGGTGAGCTGGGTGCCAGGCTCGCCGATGCTCTGGGCGGCCACAATGCCTACGGCCTCACCCAGGCGGACCAGATCGCCGCGGGCGAGACTGCGGCCGTAGCAGGGGGCGCAGATGCCCCGCTTGGCCAGGCAGGAGAGGGCGGAGCGGACGTGCACCCGCCGAATGCCGAGTGCCTCGACGCGCTGGGCCTCTGCCTCGGTGATCTCCTCGTTGCGGCGGACGATAACCTCGCCCGTCTCGGGATCGAAGAGGTCGGAGGCGGCCCAGCGGCCGATGATGCGCTCTCTGAGGGATTCGAAGACACCTTTGTCTGCCGGCTCCGACAGCCAGATGCCGGCGGTGGTGCCGCACTCGTCTTCCAGTACGATGACCTCTTGGGAGACATCGATGAGGCGGCGGGTCAGGTAACCGCTGTCGGCGGTGCGAAGGGCGGTGTCGGCCAGGCCCTTGCGGGCACCGTGAGTGGAGATGAAGTACTCCAACACCGTCAGTCCCTCGCGGAAGCTGGAGCGGATGGGCAGGTCGATGATGCGGCCGGCGGGGTCGGACATGAGACCGCGCATGCCACACATCTGGCTGATCTGGCTGATGTTGCCTTTGGCTCCGCTGATGGCCATCAGATAGACGCCGCCGTAGCGGTTCAGCCCGTCCTGGATGACGGTCTGCATTCGCTCGGTGGTCTCTCGCCAGATAGCCACCGCCTGGTCGTAGCGCTCTTCCTCGGTGATGAGGCCCATCTGGAACTGCTGCTCGACCTCGGCGATGCGAGCATCGGCCTCGGCCAGGAGTTTGACCTTCTCGTCGGGTACCTTGAGGTCGTTGATGGCAATGGTCAGGCCGGAGCGGGTGGCGTAGCGGAAGCCAATGTCCTTGACGGCATCGACCATCTCGGCAGTGGGCCCGATGCCCAGCTTGTGGTAGCACTCTGCTACCAGGTCCTTGAGCATCTTCTTGTCCATGGTCTCGTTGCGGAAGCCCAGTTCGTCGGGCAGCACCTCGTTGAAGATGATGCGGCCGACCGTGGTATCGATAAGCTCGTCGCCGGTCTTGGCGTCACGCGCTTTGATCTTGGCCTGGAGGGCCACCAGGCCCAGGTCGTAGGCCAGCTTGGCCTCCTGGAAGCTACCGTAGACTCCGTGAGGGGGCCTGCCCTGGCGGTACTCGCCCTTGGCTCTAGGCTTGGGGATGGTTAGGTAGTAACAGCCCATGACGATATCCAGGGTGGGGGCGACCGTGGGCTCGCCGCTGCTGGGCAGGAGCAGGTTCTCGGTCGAGAGCATGATCTGGCGACTCTCGGCCACCGCCGCTCGCGACAGGGGGACGTGCACGGCCATCTGGTCGCCGTCGAAGTCGGCGTTGAAGGCGGCGCAAACCAGGGGATGGATCTGGATGGCGCTGCCGTCGATGAGGACGGGCTCGAAGGCCTGGATGCCCAGTCGGTGGAGGGTGGGCGCCCGGTTGAGCAGGACTGGCCGCTTCTGGGTTATCTCGTCGAGGATGTCCCATACCTCCGGCCTGGCACGCTCCACGATGCGCTTGGCCGACTTGATGTTGTGGGCCAGACCGCGCTCGACCAGGGCGTGCATGATGAAGGGCTTGAACAGCTCCAGGGCCATCCGTTTGGGCAGGCCGCACTGGCGCAGCTTGAGTTCGGGCCCCACCACGATGACCGAGCGGCCGGAGTAGTCCACGCGCTTGCCGAGGAGGTTCTGGCGGAAACGCCCCTGCTTGCCCTTGAGCATATCGGAGAGGGACTTGAGCTTGTGGTTGCCGGCGGTGGACACGGCGCGGCCACGGCGGCCGTTATCGATGAGAGAGTCGACAGCCTCCTGGAGCATTCGCTTCTCGTTGCGAATTATGATCTCCGGCGCTCCCAGCTCCAGCAGCCGCTTCAAGCGGTTGTTGCGGTTGATCACCCGCCGGTAGAGGTCGTTGAGGTCGCTGGTGGCGAAGCGGCCCCCGTCTAGCTGAACCATGGGCCTGAGGTCGGGCGGCAGCACTGGCAGAACGCCGATGACCATCCATTCAGGCCGGTTGCTGCTCTTGCGGAAGGCCTCCACCACCCTCAGGCGCTTGGTGGCCTTCTTGCGCCGCTGGCCACTGAAGTTCTGGATCTCCTGGCGCAGCTTGAGGGTCAGTTGATCCAGCGTCACCCGGCGCAGGATGTCCAGGATGGCTTCGGCACCCATGTCGGCCGTGAAGATATCCGGATAGGCTGTGGCCAGCTCGCGATACTTGGGCTCCATGAGCAGGGTGACGGCATCGTCGCGAATGGGGTCCTTGAGGTCCTCCAGTTCTTCGATCTTCAGGCGGTACTCCTCAGCGACGGCCTGGTGGGCCTCGCGCACCTTTTCTCGCAGGGGCTCTGTCTTTGCCCAGGCGGCGTCCCGGCGCTGGCGGATCTCGGCGTCGGCCAGGAGTTCGGCGTCGCTGCGTCGCTGGGCAAACAGGGCCTCCAGTTCGGCCATTCGCTTGTCGACCTCTTCCGCCAGCCGGTGCAAGGCGTCATCCGCCACACTCTCGCCCTGGGGCACGATGACGCTGTCCTCCAGGGCTAGCGCCTTGGCGGCGGCCTTGCCCTTGCTCTTGATGAGCTGCTTCTCCAGAGCGGTGGCCCTCTTCTTTAGGGTCTCGAGATTGCGCTTGTGCTCCTGTTCCAGACGGGCGAGTTGATCGGCCCGTTGGGACTCCAACTTGGCGATGGCCTCTTCGGAGATGGCCTCAGCGGCCGAGAGCTTATCGGCATACTCCTTCTCCCGTTCTGCCGCCTCCTGCTCCATCTTCTGCCGCAGGGCGTCGATGGCGCGGTCGCGGGCCGCCTCGTCCACGTGGGTGACGATGTACTGGGCGAAGTACAGGACCCGCTCCAAACTGCGGGGGGATATGTCCAGAAGGAGGCCGACGCGGCTGGGTGTGCCCTTGACGAACCAGATGTGGGCCACCGGCGAGGCCAGCTCGATGTGACCCATGCGCTCGCGGCGCACCTTGCTGCGGGCCACTTCTACGCCGCACTTGTCGCAGATGATGCCCTTGTAGCGGACCCGCTTGTACTTGCCGCAGTAACACTCAAAGTCTTTGGTAGGCCCGAAGATCTTCTCACAGAACAAGCCATCCTTCTCGGGCTTGAGGGTGCGGTAGTTGATGGTCTCGGGCTTGGTCACCTCCCCATAGGACCAGGAGCGAATCTGCTCTGGCGAAGCGAGGGATATGCGGATGGCGTTGAAATCGTTTACTTCAAGAACCAAGTAGATCCTCCCCCTCGAAGCCTGACAAGTTGATGCCCAACTCAGGGATCTCCGTTGCCGATGTGTCTGCCAGGGTCACTCGTTCCTCTTCCTCGTTTAGCACCTCTACGGCCAGGCAGAGGGCCTGTAACTCCTTCACCAGGACCTTGAAGGACTCCGGCACTCCCGGCACGGGGACGTCTTCGCCCTTGACGATGGACTCGTAGGTCTTGACGCGTCCGACCACGTCGTCGGACTTGACGGTGAGCAGCTCCTGAAGGATATGAGCGGCGCCGTAAGCCTCCAGGGCCCACACCTCCATCTCGCCGAAGCGCTGGCCGCCGAACTGGGCTTTGCCGCCCAGGGGCTGCTGGGTGATGAGGGAGTAGGGGCCAGTGGAGCGAGCATGGATCTTGTCTTCGACCAGGTGGACCAGTTTCATCATGTAGATGTAGCCCACGGTCACCGGCTGATCGAAGGGCTCGCCGGTGCGACCGTCGTAGAGGGTTTGCTTGCCAAAGGTGGGGGCAGCGGAGCCGCCTTCCAGAAGGATCTTCTCGGCCTTGTCCTCCAGCTCGTGCTCGGGTAGGCCGCGTACCCGTTTCTGCCCTTGCTCCTCTAGCCAGAGTTCCAGACAGACGCGCTTGGCCTCGCCGACCTGCATCTCATCGAACACCGCCTGGCCGTCGTAGCCGTGCCGAGCCAGCCATGCCATGGCTTTGGCCAGGTCTAGGTTTTCGCCAACATCGTTCTTGTGGCCGTTGGGATGAGGCAGCACGGCGTCGGCCTGCTGGGCGATCCAGGCGCGAGCGAGGGCGTCCTCGATGGTGAGGGGATTGCCGCCGTCGAACACCGGGGAGAGGGCACGGAAGCCGATGATCTTGGCGGCCCAGCCCAGGTGAGTCTCCAGCACCTGGCCGATGTTCATGCGGCTGGGCACGCCGATGGGGTTGAGGAT
>CAYGYF010000004.1:0-28326 GCA_964354065.1 uncultured Dehalococcoidia bacterium
CGGACGACTATCGCGACATCGACAAGGTGGTCATCCTGGGCATGGGCGGCTCGGCTATCGCCGGCGATTTCCTGGGCTCGCTCGTAGCCCTGGAGAGCCCCGTCCCCATCTTCAGTCATCGCAATTACGACCTGCCCCGCCTGGTGGACGAGAGGACGCTCCTGATAGCGTCCAGCTACAGCGGCGACACCGAGGAGGTGCTGTCCGCTTTCAAGCGGGCCCTACCCATCCCGGCCAAGAAGCTGGTCATCACCACCGACGGCGAGCTCCTGACCACCGCCCGCGCCAACGGCGTCCCCGCCTTCGTCTTCGCCTACCCGGCGAAGCCGCGGGCCGCCCTGGGCTACAGCTTCATGCCCCTCCTGGCCATCGCCCAGAAGGTAGGGATAGTGGCCGACAAGAGCAAGGACGTGGACGAGGCCATCGCCGTCATGGAGGGCCTGGCGGCGCGCATCGACGAGACAGTGCCTCTCGCCCGCAACCCCGCCAAGCAGCTCGCCCAGAAGCTACACCAGCGGCTGCTGGTTATCTACGGGGCGGGCATCCTGACCCCGGTGGCCCGCCGCTGGAAGACCCAGCTCAACGAGAACAGCAAGGTGTGGTGCTTCTACGAGGAGCTGCCCGAGGCCAATCACAACGCCCTGGCCGGCTATGGTCTGCCCAAGGAGATAGCGGCCAGGGCCATGGTGGTCTTCCTGCGCTCGCCCGCCATCCATCCCCGCATCCTCCTCCGCTACGATTTCACGCGCTCGGCCCTGGCAGAGGCGGGGGTAGAGAGCGCGGTGGTGGAGGCCGAAGGGAAGAGCCATCTGGCCCAGATGATGAGCGCGACCCTCTTTGGCGACTGGGTGAGCCTCTACCTGGCGATTCTGAACGGGGTAGCGCCCGCCTCCAATACGGCCATCGACAAGCTGAAGGCCCGGCTGGCCGGGCAGGTGTAGGAGCCCGCACTGTCTCCAGCCGGAGTCGCCTGTCCCACAGGACAAGTCATCGCTCTGCTCGTGGACGGCATGAGCGCCGCGGTGCTAATATAGTACCATCACAACTAGACAGGGATGCGAGCCCACATGAGATATCACTGGCGCCTCTCATTAGTGGTTCCTCTAGTAGCAGGGCTTGTGGTTGCCACCTGCGGGACGGGCAGGGAAGCTGGGCTCAGTCCAGAACAGAAAGTTCCCTTCATAGTCTGTCGATTCTCAGACAGTTGGACGCGGCCATCCGAGGAGGAACAGGCCAAGGAGATCTGGGCACGGGCGCGCTACGGTGGTGTCGACACCGGCAAGCTGAGAGCCGTGTTCTACGAGGACTTCTTCCCCTGGTGGGGGGGCAACTCCGAGCTGTTCGATAGTTGGCCGCTGCACGGCCTCTGGTCAGCCGACGACACATCAACGGGCGACCCGCTCTGCACTGATTACCTTCGGGTGATCAGGCAACAGGACATTTCTGTGTACTTGCTCCTGCACGAGGCGAGAGAGGTCAGACTCAGCGGCAACACGTATCAGATCGTGGTTGAAGAGACGCCTTCCGGCTTCCAGGAGATCCGGTTCCCCGATCTACTCTTTCCGGAGCACGCGACACCGGAACCCCTCATAACCAAATCACGCATAACTAACTACACCGTGGTGATTGTCAACACGCAAGGCAGGGAGCTAGCACGATCGGAAGGCGGTGGCCTTTTTCAGGAGCCCTCATCGGAAAGCCCCTGAGCAGAGGCCACCCCACCGCTAGCGCTTGGTGTACTGGGGTGCCTTGCGGGCTCGCTTGAGCCCGTACTTCTTGCGCTCCTTGACCCGCGAGTCCCGGGTGAGCAGGCCAGCCTTGCGTAGAGCAGACTTGTACTGCTCGCCGGCGGCCACCAGCGCCCGCGCAATGCCGTGAGCGATGGCGCTGGCCCAAGAGGTGGTGCCACCGCCTGTTATCTTCACCTGAACGTTGAACTTGTCCAGGGTCTCGGTCAGCAGCAGCGGCTGGCGTACGGTGGCCTGATAGACAGGGCGGGTGAACACCTCCAGGAAAGGCCTGCCGTTGATGACGATGGTGCCGGTGCCTGAGTACAAGCGCACCCTGGCCACCGCCGTCTTGCGTCGGCCCGTCCCATGGTAGTAGTGCTGCCCCGCGATGATCTGCTCTTCGACCACTTTCCTTCGTCCTCCTAGCTGGAAGCCCTGCCCGCCTCAGGCGGGCTAGCCTCGGCGGGCGCGTCCTTCGCCTTCTGGGCACCCCGCACCTGGGCCTCGTGGGGATGCTCTGGCCCAGCGTAGACCTTGAGGTTGCCAAACAGCTTTCGCCCCAGCCGATTGTGGGGCAGCATGCCCCGCACCGCCAGCTCGATTACCCGCGCCGGCCGGGTGGTCAGAAGCTCTCCCAGGGTCACGCTCTTCAGGCCGCCGTGGTAGCCCGAGTGGCGGTAGTAGACCTTCTCTTCTAGCTTCCTGCCGGTGACCCGCACGCGGGCGGCGTTGACCACGATGACGTAGTCGCCCATTTCCAGGTGGGGCGAGTACGTCGGCTTGTGCTTGCCGCGAAGAAGGCGGGCAATGCGGGTAGCCAGCCGCCCCAACGTCTGGTCCGCCGCGTCGATCACCTGCCAGTCGCGGCTGATGTCGGCCCCCTTCAGGCTATAGGTCCGCATCCTCTTCATGACCACCTACACTCAAACCCTTCGACATCCGCCCGAGGCGGATCCGCCTATGGCGGAGGCTCAGGGCAGACCCTCGTACTCCACAGCCATCAGACAAAGGCCCCGCGCCGGAGCTGCCAGGGTGGCCGCCCCTCCCCGCCTCCGGCGGGCGAGCAAGCGACGGAAGTCCTCGGCGCTCTGCCTGCCCAGCCCCACCTGCACCAGCGCCCCCACCGTTCGCCGCACCTGCTGAGGCAGGAAGGCGTTGGCCTCCATGTCGAAAATCACCCAGGAGCGCTGGCGGCACACCTGCGCCCGATACACGCTGCGCACGGTGCTCCCCGGAGCGGACGGCGCGGCGAAGGCGGCGAAATCGTGCTCGCCCACCAGCTCTTGCGCTGCCGCCTGCATCGCCCCCACGTCCAACGGCCGAGCGATGTGCCAGCAGTGGCCCCTTAGGAGGGCCGGTCGCTGCCGCCTGTTGTAGATCAGGTAACGATACCAGCGTTTGCTGGCGTGGCGGCGCACGTCGAAATCGAGCGCCACCTCACGCGCCGACCGCACGGCGATGTCCGCGGGCAGATAAGCGTTCAAGGCCCCCACGAAGGCGTCCGCCGCGTAGGGCGCCCGTGTCTGGAATGACACCACCTGCCCTTTGGCGTGCACACCAGCGTCGGTGCGGCCAGCCAGGGCCACCCTCGTCGACTCACCGGTCAGTCGGCTCAAGGCCTTCTCCAACTCCCCCTGGATGGTGGGGGCGTTCCTCTGGTACTGAGAGCCAGCGTAGGCCGCTCCCTCGTACTCCACCACCAGAGCCAGTCTGCGTAGAGGGGTCTCATCGCCCTGCTCCGCCGCCACGATGACAACCCGCGACCTGCCTATTCTTCCCCTACCAGCTCTAGCTGGGCCATGTGAGCGCCGTCGCCCAGGCGCAGGCCCAGCTTGACGATGCGAGTGTAGCCGCCGGGCCGGCTGGCAAAGCGGGGCCCCAGGTCGTCGAAGATCTTCGTCACCACGTCCTTGTCGGTGACGATGCGCAGAGCGCGGCGGCGGGCGTGCAGGCTGCCGTCCTTGCCCAGGGTGATCACCTTCTCGGCGATGCTCCGCACCTCCTTCGCCTTGGCCTCGGTGGTGACGATCTTCTCGTGGCGCAGGAGATCGGTCACCTGATTGCGGAACAGGGCCAGGCGGTGGCTCGCCGACCGGCCGAGTCTACGTCCAGCGATGCGATGAGCCATGGCTTGCTAGCCCTCACCCTCCTCGCCGACCTCTGCCTTGAGCATCTTGAGCTTGCGCTGCCACTCGGCCAACTCCTCCCCCTCCGCCTCCTCAGGGGCAGCCTCCGCCTCCTCGACCCCGGCCTTGGCCCGCTTCTTGGCCTTCTTGGGCGCTGCCGCCACCGCCACCTCCTCAGGCAGCGGCGGCGCTGCCGCCTCGGCCTCTTCGCCGGGCGGGGCTGCGACCTCCTCGACCACAACTGCCTCTTCGCCGAGTACGGGCGCAGCAAGCGGCGCCCCTTCCGCCAGAGGCGGAGGCGCCTCAGGCGTAGGCTCTTCTCGGCGGGGAGCCTCCTCGCGCCGCCCCATCATCGCCGGCAGCTCCTCCTCCTCGATGACCGAGGGAACCTCTGCCAGCAGCTCTTCCTCCGCCTTCTCGACGGCGAGGAATCCCAGCTCGCTCAACCGTGCCTTGAGCTCGTCGTAGGACTTGCGGCCGAAGTTGCGCAGCGCCAGAAGCTCGTCCTCGCTCTTCTCCAGCACCTGTCCCACGGTCATCAGGCCGCTGCGCTTGAGACAATTGTAGGCTCGCACCGACAGATTGAGGTCCTCGATAGTCATATTGTAGCGCTCGGCGGTGAGCATGGTTCCCGCGCCCAGACCCCGCTCCACCATCGGCGGCACCGGCTTCCCTAGCTGGCCGAACAGGGAGAACTGCTCCAAGAGGATATCGGCACTCTGGCTTATGGCCTCCACGCCGCTGATGGTGCCGTCGGTCCACACCTCCAGCAACAAGCGGTCGTAGTTGCTGGCCTGGCCCACCCGGGTGTGCTCCACCTTGTAGTTCACCTTGTGCACCGGCGTGTAGATGGCGTCCACGGGTATCTCCCCGATGGGCAGGCCATCGCTTTCCCCCGCTGGCACGTAGCCACGACCCTGCTCCACGTTCAACTCTACCCTCAACTCCGCCTCCGGCGAATCCAGGGTCGCCAGGTGGAGCTCAGGGTTGATGATCTCGTAGTCCGGGGACGTCTGAATGTCAGCAGCGGTGATGCCTCCCTCCCGGCCCCTCACCTCCAGGAAGAGCTTGCCCGGCCGGTCGGAAAGAGCCCGTAGGCGCAGCTCCTTCACGTTCAGGAGGAACTCGATGGTGTCCTCCTTCATGTGGGGGATGGTCGAGAACTCATGGTGGACGCTGTCGATGCGCACAGAAGTGACGGCCGCCCCCGGTAGAGAGCTAAGAAGCACCCGCCGCAGAGCGTTGCCCATAGTGATGCCGAAGCCCGGCTCCAGGGGTTCGGCCACGATGCGGGCGTAGTTGTCGCTACTCTCCACGATCTCCACTTCTGGAATAGCCAACTGGGTCAAGGAGACCCACCTCCTCCATCCCGCCCCGACCTATCGGGGCACAGCAACTGGTCGCTAACGGGAGTAGAACTCAACAATGGTAGCCGGGTCGAATTTGGCGCCAATCTCCTCAGGGCTGGGCGTGCCCAGCACCCGCCCGGTCATGCTCTCGCCATCCAGGCTCAGCCACGAGGGCAGAGGACGGCTGGCCACCTGCTCCTTGACCACCTGGAAGAATTCCGACTTCACCCCTCGCTCTGTCCAGCCGATGTCATCGTTCACCTTGACCACGTGGGAAGGGATGTCGGCCTTGTGCCCGTTGACGCTGACGTGGCCGTGGCGCACCAACTGCCGAGCCTGGTTGCGCGAATCGGCGAAACCCAAGCGATAGACGACGTTATCCAGACGCATCTCCAGCATGCGCAGAATGTTCTCGCCGCTGATGCCTTTGCGGCGCACGGCCTCCCTGTAGTAGCGCCGGAACTGGCGCTCCAGCACGCCGTAGCTGGCGCGCGCCTTCTGCTTCTCCCGCAACTGGAGCCCGCGGTCGGATACCTTGCGCCGACGAGCGGAGCGCTGTCCAGGGGCATAGGGACGGCGCTCGAAGGGGCACCTGGGACCATAGCACTTCTCCCCCTTGAGAAACAGCTTCTCCGCCAACCGCCGACATATTCGACAAACAGGTCCTCTATACCGTGCCACTAGCTCTCCTCTCCTACCTACAGGGAACCATTGCCAGGCTATACCCGCCGTCGTTTGGGTGGGCGACAGCCGTTGTGGGGGATCGGCGTTACGTCGCGGATGCTCTTTACCTGGATGCCCGCTGCCTGGAGGGCACGAATGGCCGCTTCTCGGCCGCTACCAGGGCCCTTCACGCACACCTCCACCTGGCGCAGGCCGTGCTCCATCGCCCCCCGCGCCGCCCGATCTCCGGCCACCTGGGCTGCGTAGGGAGTGCTCTTGCGCGATCCCTTGAACCCCGCGGTGCCAGCACTGGCCCAGGACAGGACGTTGCCGTTGGGATCGGTCAGGGTGATGGTGGTATTGTTGAAGGTAGACTGAATGTAGGCCCGCCCCACGGGAACATTCTTGCGCTCCCGACGCCGCGTCCTGCCTTTGCCCTTTTTTTCCGCCTTTTTTTCCGCCATAGCTCTCCTCTTGCCTGCCCGTAGCCAGGCGCTCGTTCGGCCTGGTTGGTCGTCCTACTTCTTAGCCACTGCCCGCCGCTTGCCGGCCACAGTCTTGCGTGGCCCCCGCTTACAGCGAGCGTTGGTGCGGGTGCGCTGGCCACGGGCGGGCAGGCCGCGGCGATGGCGTACACCCCGATAGCAGTTGATCTCGATGAGGCGCTGGATGTTCTGGCGCACCCCCTTGCGCAACTCGCCCTCCACGATGTAGTTGCGGTCGATGAACTCGCGGATGCGGCTGATCTCATCGTCGTTCAGGTCGCGCACCTTGGTGGCCGGATCCACCCGGCTGCTGTCGCAGATGGTGTGGGCCAGGGTCGGCCCTATGCCGTAGATGTAGCGTAGGGATACATCCACCCGCTTATCCCTGGGAATGTCTACACCGGCGATGCGTGCCATGTCGCCTCCCCTATCCTTGGCGCTGCTTGTGGCGCGGGTTCTCGCAGATCACCCTTACCACCCCTTTGCGGCGGACGATCTTGCACTTCTCGCAGCGCCGCTTCACCGAAGCTCGTACTTTCATGTCCTTGCCTGTTCCTGAAAAAGTCTACCTGAACCGATAAGTAATCCTACCACGACTGAGGTCGTAGGGCGACAGCTCCACCAGAACTCGATCCCCCGGTAGGATGCGAATGTAGTGAAGCCGGATCTTCCCCGAGGCATGAGCCAGAATCTTATGCCCGTTGGCTAGCTCCACGTGAAACATGACGTTGGGCAAGGCCTTCTTCACTACCCCTTCGACCTCTATCGCTTCTTTCTTAGCCATAAACGCCCTATGGGCAAATCACCCCCGCCTGTCTACTCGCGCCCCGACCCAGTCGGGGCAGGCCTTCAGGGCAGCGTCAGCACCTGCGGCTCGCCGTCGGTGATAGCTATCGTGTGCTCGAAGTGGGCGGCAAGACTGCCGTCCAGCGTGCGAACCGTCCAGTTGTCAGAATCCCTGCGCGTCCGCCAGTCGCCGGCCGTGACCATCGGCTCGATGGCCAGCACCATCCCCTTCTGGAGGACTGGCCCCTGATCGGGCAGGCCAAAGTTGGGCACCTGCGGCTCCTCGTGCATGCTGCGGCCGATGCCGTGGCCGACATACTCCCGCACCACGGAGAAGCCGTTGCCTTCAACGTGGGCCTGAATCGCCGCCGAGACCTGTCCCAGGCGAGCGCCCGCCCACGCCGCTCTGATTCCCTCCCACAGCGCCTCCTCGGTTACCCGCAGGAGCCGCTCCGCCTCAGGGCTTGTCCTCCCCACACCCACGGTGATGGCCGCATCGCCCACGAAACCCTTGTGAGTGGCCCCCAGGTCGATGCTCACGATGTCGCCCTCTCGCAGGACACGACTGTCGGGAATGGCGTGCACCACCTCATCGTTCACAGACACGCAGACGCGGGCGGGATAACCCTGATATCCCAAGAAGGTGGGGACTACCTTTCTCTTGGCGAACTCTCGCCGCACGATGTCGTCCAGCTTCTTGAGCACCAGCCCCGGGCGGATCTCCTGCCTCAGGATGGCCAAGACCTCGGCCACCGCCCGACCGGCTTCCCGCATCAAGGCTATCTCCTGCGGCGATTTCAGGACGATGGGCATAAGTTCTCGTGGGCCCCCTCCTAGGGATCCGCCAGGACTGCCAACAACTCCTCGCTGACCTCGTCCACCGGCTTGTTTCCGTCCACCTCCAACAGCTTGCCGGCGGCCCGGTAGTAGTCGATAAGCGGGGCCGTCTGGCGCCAGTAGACCTCCAGCCGCTGGCGAACCGGCTCCGGCCTGTCATCATCCCGCTGGTACAGCGTGCTGCCGCAGCGGTCGCAACGACCCTCCTGCCGCGGCCTCTGCAGGCGCTGGTGATAGACGGTGCCACACTGGGGACAGGTCCAGCGCCCGGAGAGGCGACTCACCAGCTCAGCGTCGGGAACCCGGATGTACAGAACCTTGTCGATGGCCCTGCCCTGCTCGGCCAGAGCTTCGTCCAAGGCAACCGCCTGCTCTATCGTTCGCGGAAAGCCGTCCAGGAGGCAACCGCCGCCGCAGTCGCCCTGAGCCAGGCGCTCCAGCAGCATGCCGATCGTCAGATGATCGGGCACCAATCGGCCCTGCTCAACGTAGGGCTGGGCCTGCTCCCCCAATTCGGTCCCCTGCCTGATGGCTTCCCTGAACAGCTCCCCCGTTGTGATGTGTACCAAACCCGTCTTTTCGGCCGCAATCGTTGCCTGGGTTCCTTTGCCCGCCCCGGGAGCACCAAAGAGGATAACGTACAAGGGTCCGCGTCCATCCCCTAGCGGATGAAGCCCTCATACTGGCGCATCAAGAGCTGGGCCTCGAGCTGGCGCATGGTGTCCAGCACCACGCCCACCACGATGATCAAGCCGCTGCTGGTGATGCCAAAGGACAGTCCCCCTCCCCGGCTCAAGCTCAGGGCTTCATTCCCAGTGATGTGCGCCGTCACCCAGGGCGCCACCGCCACAAAGGCGAGAAACAGGGCACCCGCCCAGGTGATGCGAACCAGCACCCGCGTGATGTAGTCCGCCGTCGGGCGGCCGGGACGGATGCCCGGGATGAAGCCCCCCTGCCGCTGAAGGTTCTCCGCCAGGTTCTGCTGCTGGAAGATGACCAGCGTGTAGAAGAAAGCGAAGATCATCACCAGAAAGAACAGGAACAACCAGTACCCCCCATTGGCCGGATTGAAGATGTCCGTGATAATCTTTGCCCCATTGGCTACCCAGGAGATACTGGACGTTTCGAAGATGCTGGAAGCATACGCCGGCATAATAACGACGGAGAAAGCGAAGATGAGAGGGATCATCCCGGCCGAGTTCACCCGCAGCGGCACGTGCGTCTGCCCCGACTGGCGGTACATCCGACCGCCCCGAAACAGGCTGCGGGAGTACTGGACGGGGATGCGCCGCTGGGCCTCCTGGAAGAAGACGATGACCGCCAGAATAGCGACGATGAACAGAACCAGCGTCGTGATGCCCATAAAGCTGCTCTCGGTGTAGACCTCCTGGCCGATCATCCGCGGTATGCCGGCCACGATGCCCGCGAAGATGATCACCGATATGCCGTTGCCGATCCCCCGCTCGCTGATCAGCTCGCCCAGCCAGACCAGAAACATGGTGCCCGCCGTCATGGACGCCACCATGGAAATGGTGGGCAACATGCTCGCGCCCGTTAGGCCGATGTCGCTGATGCCCCCCAACCGCTGGATGAGAACAAGCTGCCCGTAGCCCTGAACGATGGCCATGGGCACCGTCAGCCAGTGGGTGTAGATCTGGATCTGGCGGCGGCCCTGTTCCCCCTCTTTGGATAAGGCCTGCAAGGCCGGCACTATGGGCACCAGCAACTGCATCACGATCGACGAGGTCACGTAGGGGTAGACGCCCATGGCGGCCACGCTCATGTTCTTCAGGGCGCCACCGCTGAAGATGTTCAAGAAGCCTAGGACGGCGTTCTGGCGGAAGATCTGAGAGAGCTTGTTGGGGTCGATGCCCGGCACCGGCAAGTTGGCCGTAAAGCGGAACACCACCAGCAGGGCCAGGGTGAACAGGATCTTCTGCCGCACGTCCGGCTGGGCGAAGGCGTCGATGACCGCCTGAAGCAGCCGTGGCCTAGCGGCCGCTTGTGCTCGCATGCGCTACCTCCTCAACACTTCCCCCCGCCGCCTCGATCTTCTCCCTGGCCGTCGCCGAGAACTTGTGGGCCCGCACTGTCAGGGCCTTGCTTATCTCGCCGTCGCCCAGGATCTTCACCGGCTGCCTGGCGGTCTTGACGATACCTGCTTCTCGCAGGAGTTGGGGCGTCACCTCCGTGCCCACCTCGAATCGCTCCAACTGCTTCACATTCACCGCCGCATACTCCACCCGGAAGATGTTGGTAAAGCCCCGCCGATAGGGCAGGCGCTTGATCAGGGGTGTCTGGCCGCCCTCGAAGCCCAGGCGAGGCCCGCCGCCTGAACGCGACTTCTGGCCCTTGGAGCCACGCCCCGAATAGGTGCCATGGCCGCTGGCATCGCCGCGGCCCACTCGCTTCCGCTTGTGCCGGGACCCCTGGGGCGGCCTCAACTGGTGGGCTTCCATCTCTACTCAGCCGCCTCTTGCACCTCTACCAGATGGCGCACCTTCAGTATCATACCACGCATAGCTCGCGAATCGCTATGTTCTACCGTTTGGCCCAGGCGCCTCAGCCCCAGGGCTCGGATCGTCCGCCGCTGATTCGGCGGGCAGCCGATGCTGCTTTTCCTCCAGGTGATGCGCAGCTTCCCCATCGCTCCCTACGCCTCCGCGGCCACCAGGGCGCGGCGGCGGGCCACCGCCCCCTCAACGTTCCTGACCTGGGAAAGCCCCAGCATAGTGGCCTTAACCACGTTCACCGCATTGTCCGAGCCCAGGGACTTGGCCACTACGTCCTTGATACCCGCCATTTCCAGCACGGCCCGCACGCCCCCGCCAGCGATGAGGCCGGTGCCCGGCGGCGCTGGCTTGATGAACACCTGGGCCGCGCTAAAGCGCACCAACACCTCGTGGGGGATGGTGGTTCCTTTCATCGGCACCTTGATCAGGTTCTTGCGGGCGACAGTGGAAGCCTTGCGGATGGCCTCGGGAACCTCCTTGGCCTTGCCGATGGCCGCTCCCACGTGGCCCTGGCCGTCGCCCACCACCACCACGGCGGTAAAGTGGAAGCGGCGGCCACCCTTGACCACCTTGGCCACCCGGTTGATAAACACAACCTTCTCCGCCAATTCTATCTCGATGGGGTCGATCTTCTGACTAGCGGTCGTGTACTTCCTGGGATTGGACATCGCTCCCCCAACTTCGTAGGGCATGGCCCCAGCCATGCCACCCGGAACCTACCTAGAACACCAGTCCGGCCTCGCGGGCGGCCTCGGCCAGAGCCTTGACCCGGCCATGATACTTGTAGCCGCCGCGGTCGAACACCACTGTCTTGATCCCTTTCTCCACAGCTCGCTTGGCCAGGCGGCCTCCCACCAGACTGGCCACCTGCGTCTTGGACTTGCCGTCCACCTGCTGGCGAATATCCGCCTCCAGGTCGGAGGCAGCCACCAGGGTGTGGTCCTTCTGATCGTCGATGACCTGGGTATAGATGTGGTTGAGGCTGCGGAAGACGCACAGGCGCGGCCTCTCGGCAGTGCCGGCTACCTTCTCCCGCACCCGCTCATGGCGACGGATCCGCGCTGCTCGTAGGGTCTTCTTCGTCTTCATGCCTATCTCTTGGCCGCCTTGCCGGCCTTGCCCGCCTTGTGGCGGACCCTCTCACCTTGATACCGGATGCCCTTGCCCTTGTAGGGCTCAGGCGGGCGCACGGCCCGAATATCGGCCGCCACCTGGCCCACCACCTCGCGGCTGATGCCCTGCACCAGCACGCGGCTGTTGCCCTCAACAGCAAAGGTAATCCCCGCCGGGGGAGTCACCTCCACCGGCCGCGAGTAGCCCACCTGGAGCACCAGCTTCTGCCCCTGCACCTGGGCTCGATAGCCCACCCCTTGCATCTCCAGCACCTTGGTGAAGCCATCGCTGACGCCGGTGACCATGTTGGCCAACAAGCTGCGGGTCAGCCCATGCAGGGAGCGATGCTGGGGCCGGTCAGTCGGGCGGGTGACCAGAATCTGGCCGTCATCCACGGTGACGCCGATGTCGGGGTGAAGGTCACGGCTCAGCTCCCCCTTGGGGCCCTTCACCGTCACACGGGCACCCTCGATGCGCACCTCCACCTGGGATGGAATGACGATGGGCAATCGCCCTATGCGCGACATGGCGTCCTCTCCCTCACCACACGTAGCAGACGACCTCGCCGCCCAGCTGGCGGCGCCAGGCCTCCTGTCCGGTCATCACCCCTTGGGGCGTAGACAGAATAGCGATGCCCAGGCCGCCGTACACGCGGGGGATCTCCCGCTTCTGCACGTAAACCCTTAGGCCGGGCTTGCTCACCCGCCGCAGGCCGCTGATGTTGGGCTCCTTCTTGCCCCTGTACACCAGGTCGACGCGGATCGTCCGTCTGACGCCCTCCTGAATCACCTCGAAGTCCTTGATGAAGCTCTCCTCCTTGAGCACCTTGGCGATGGCGATCTTCAGCCTCGAGGCCGGCACCTGCACCGAATCGTGCCTGGCCGTAATCCCGTTGCGGATGCGTGTGAGCATGTCGGCAATGGGGTCGGTAATCATGCTGCGTCTCCCACCTTCACCATTGCAATCGGTTGCCACCACCGCAGGCTGAAGCCCGCGGTAGAAAGCCTCTCCCTACCAACTAGACTTCTTCACTCCCGGCAAGTGGCCCACCAGAGCCAACTGGCGGAAGCAGATACGACACAGGCCGAACAGGCGCATGTAGGCCCGCGGCCGCCCGCACAGCCTACAGCGGTTCTTCTGCCGCGTCTGGAACTTGGGTTCTTTTTCGAAGGTCTTGACGTAAAGGGCCTTGCGGGTCAAACGCTCCCTCCTGCCTCAGTGACGGGCGAAGGGCATGCCCAGCAGCTCCAGGAGCCGCTTGCCCTCCTCGTCGCTGGCGGCGGTGGTCACCACCGTCACCTGAAAGCCGCGAATACGGTCGATCTTGTCGTAGTCCACCTCGGGAAAGATCAACTGCTCCTTGATGCCCAGGCTGTAGTTGCCACGGCCATCGAAGGAGTAGGGCGAAACCCCCTGAAAGTCGCGAATGCGGGGCAGGGCGGCGTTCACCATACGGTCCAACAGCTCGTACATGCGGTCGCCCCGCACCGTCACCGTGACGCCGATAGGCATCCCCGCCCGCAGCTTGAAGTTCGCGATGGACTTCTTGGCGCGGGTGATCACCGGCTTCTGGCCGCTGATCACAGCCACATCCGCAGCCGCCGAATCCAGGGCCTTGGGGTTCTGGATAGCCTCTCCCAGACCCACGTTCACCACGATCTTCTCCAGACGGGGCACCTCCATCACATTCTTGTAGCCGAACTCCTTCATCAAGCTCGGCACCACTTCCTGCCGGTATCGCTCTTTGAGCCTGGGAGCCATCGTCATCACTCCTAGTCCACGGGCTGGTCGCAGCGGCGGCAGAGCCGCACTTTCTTGCCGTCGTCGCGCAAACGGAAGCCCACCCGGGTCGGCTTGTTGCAGCTCTTGCAGATGAGCATGACATTGGACACGTGGACGGCCCCTTCCCTCTCGATGATGCCGCCCGGGCGCTGGGCGCGGGGCCGCATGTGGCGCTTCACCATATTTACGCCCGTAATGATGACCCGGCTCTGGCTAGGCAGAACCTGGCGCACCACCCCCGTCTTGCCCCGCTCCTTGCCCTTAATAACCAGTACCGTGTCCTCGCGCCTGATCTTGGCCATGACTACACCACTTCCGGCGCCAGGGAGACGATCTTCATGAAATTCCTCTCCCGCAGTTCGCGAGCCACCGGCCCGAAGATGCGCGTCCCCCGCGGATTGAGGTTATCGGCCAGGATAACGGCGGCGTTGTCGTCGAAGCGGATGTAGCTGCCATCAGCGCGGCCGTAGGTCTTGGCCACCCGCACCACCACCGCCTTCACCACATCGCCCTTCTTCACCGAACCGCCGGGAACAGCCTGCTTGACGGTGACCACGATGACGTCGCCCACCCGCGCATAGCGGCGGCGGGTGCCGCCCAGCACCTTGATGCACAACACCTGGCGGGCGCCGGTGTTGTCGGCCACCTTGAGGCGAGTCTCCGATTGGATCATGATTCCCTGGTCTCTTCCTCTTCCGGCTGCTCCTCTGCCGGCGGCTCTTCCTCGCTCTGCGACTCCTCTTGTTCGGCTGCTGGCGGCTCCTCCACCACAGCCGTCTCCGCGACCTCTACGATAGCGGGGGCTTCCTCGGCCTCGACCGCTGCCGGCGCCTCGACTTCCTCCAGCAGGGCCGCCTCTGCTCCCTCCGCTACAGCCGAGACCTCCACCTCTTCCGCCCCTGCCTCCGGTTGCTCGTCGGCCAGGGACGCTTCCCCCGCCGCCAGCGCTGCGGCTGCTGTTGCCTCTTCCAGCTCCCTCAACTCCTCGCCAGTCTCCTCCTCGATGATGGCCTTCTCCTCCTGGGGCAGGGCGGCAGCGGTCAGGACCTCGGCCACCCGCCAGCGCTTGTCGCGCGATAGAGGCCGCGTCTCGACGATGAGCACCTTGTCGCCTACCTGGCAGGTGTTCTCTCCATCATGGGCCTTGTAGCGCTTCACCCGGCCGACGATCTTCTTGTACAGGCGGTGGCGCCTAAAAGTCTCCACGGCCACCACGACCGTCTTCCCCATCTTGTCGCTGACCACGACGCCCACGCGCGTCTTCCGCTGACCGTAGCGAGCTTCGGCCATCCTACTCCTTTTTGGCGGCCCCAACCTTAGTGGGAGCCAACTGTCGCTGCTTCTGAATGCTCTTGAGGCGAGCGATGCGCCGCCTGACCTGGGCCAGCTCCCGGTAGTTGGTGACCTGGCGAGTCGCCCATTGCAGGCGCAGGGAGAAGAGGCGGCGATGGGCCTCCTCCACCTCCTTGGCCAGGTCGGCGTCCGAGAGGCGGCGAATCTCCTGAGCCTTGCGATTGACCCTTGTCACACCATCTCCTGGGTCCCCGCATCGCGGGCCACCACGCGGGTGGCGATCGGCAGCTTGTGCGAGGCCAGGCCCATAGCCTCGCGCGCCACATCCTCCTGCACGCCAGCGATCTCGAACAGGATCCTCCCCGGCTTGACCACCGCCACCCAGTGATCTACCGGCCCCTTGCCGCTGCCCATGCGCGTCTCCGCCGGCTTCTTGCTCACCGGCTTGTCCGGGAAGATGCGGATCCACACCTTGCCGCCACGGCGCATGTGGTGGGTGATGGCGCGGCGGGCGGCCTCGATCTGGCGGGCGGTCATCCAACTGTGGCCCAGCGCCTGGAGGCCAAACTCGCCAAAGGCCACGGTGTTGCCGGCGTTGGCCTGGCCGTTGCGGCGGCCCCGATGAGCCTTGCGATACTTCACTCGCTTCGGCTGAAGCATGACCGATCACTCCGCTGGGCTGGGCGAGGGGGATTCCTCCTCCTCCGCCCGTTCTTTCGCTTCGGGCAACATTTCACCCTTATAAATCCAAACCTTGACGCCGATACGGCCCAGGGTGGTACGGGCCTCGGCGGTCCCGTAGTCGATGTCCGCTCTCAGGGTGTGCAGAGGCACCCGCCCCACCATCTCCTTGTCGGTGCGCGACATCTCAGAGCCGCCCAAGCGCCCCGATACCCTGATCTTGATCCCCTCGGCGCCCCGCTGCATAGTTCGCTGTACCGTCTGCTTCATCGCCCGCCGATGGGATACCCGCCGCTCCAACTGGTCAGCCACCGCTCGTGCCACCAGGACCGCCTCCATCTCCGGCATGCGAATCTCCAGGATGTTCACCCGCACCCGCCGGCCGGTCAACCTCTCCAGTTCCTTCCGTACCTCGTCCACCCGCTGGCCGCCCCGCCCGATTACGATGCCCGGCCGGGCTGTATAGATGGCCACCGCCACCTGGTTGGCATTGCGCTCGATCTCCACATTGGCGACACCGGCGTCCGCCAGCATCCGGCTGAGAGTGCGCCGAATGAGCAGATCCTCGTGCAGGAGCTTGGTGTAATGCTTGTCGGCGAACCACTTACTCTGCCAGCCGTAGAGGTAGCCGATGCGAAAGCCGTGGGGGTGAACCTTCTGGCCCATACTAAGCCTCCACTTCCTCCACGACGACCGTGACGTGGCTTCGCCGCCTCACGATGCGGGACGCTCGGCCGCGGGCACGTGCCCGCCACCGCTTCTGTCTGGGCGCATCGCCGGCATAGGCCGAGACGATGCGCAGGTAGTGCGGGTCCATCTGATAGTTGTTCTCGGCGTTGGCCGCTGCCGACCGCACCAGCTTGGCCACCACCCGGGCATGCGGCGAGGGCAAAAAGCGCAGCCGCGCCAGCACCTCGTCAACGCTCCTGCCCGGCAGTTGCTCGAGGACCAGCCTTATCTTCTTGGGCGATGCACCCACGTTCCTGGCGATCGCTTTCACCTGCATGGCTCGCCTACCGCCTGCGCACCTGGCGCACCTGGGTCGTCCGCTCGGAGCGACCGCCGTGGCCGCGGAAGGTGCGCGTCAGGGCGAACTCCCCCAGCCGATGGCCAACCATGTTCTCGGTGACGAAGATGGGCACGTGGCGACGACCGTCGTAAACGGCGATGGTCAGGCCCACCATCTGGGGCATGATGGTGGAGGCCCGCGACCAGGTGCGAATGATCGTCTTCTGGCCGGAGCGCTGCACCGCTTCCACCCGCTTCACCAGCTTGGTGTCTATGAACGGCCCTTTCTTGGTCGATCTGGTCAACGCCTACTCCCTATCTCTCGCCGCGGCGTCGCACGATGTACTTATTGCTGCCCTTGCGGCGGCGGGTGCGATAGCCCAGGGTCGGCTTGCCCCAGGGCGTCTTCGGCCCTGGCAAGCCGATGGGGGAGTGACCCTCGCCGCCCCCGTGGGGGTGATCGCGCGGCGACATCGCCGAGCCGCGCACCTCGGGCCGCCGCCCCATAAGGCGGGACCGCCCCGCCCGGCCAAGCTTGATCTGGCTGTGCTCTACGTTGCCCACCTGCCCGATGGTCGCCGTACAGTCGGCCAGGATCTTGCGCACCTCCCCCGAGGGCAGGCGCACCAGGACGTAGCCCTCCTCTTTGGCCATCACCTGAGCAGAGGCACCGGCGCTGCGCACCAACTGGCCACCCCGCTTCAGGGACAGCTCCACGTTGTGCACCGGCGTGCCCGCCGGTATGCTCTTCAAGGGCAGGGCGTTGCCCGGCCGTATCTCCGCCTCGGCGCCCGACATCACCGTGTCCCCTACCTTCAGGCCCACCGGCCACAGGATGTAGCGCTTCTCGCCGTCGGCGTAGTGAATGAGGGCGATGCGAGCGGAGCGGTTGGGGTCATACTCGATGGCCGCCACCTTGCCGGGCACAGCCACCTTGTCCCGCTTGAAATCGATGACCCGCAGCATCCGCTTGACGCCGCCGCCGCGGTGGCGCACGGTGACCCGCCCCTGGCTGTTGCGGCCCCCCTTCTTCTTCGCCGGCACTATCAGCGACTTCTCCGGCCTCTTCTTGGTGATCTCCTCGAAGGTATAGCCGGTCGCTCCCCGCCGGCCAGGGGAGGTGGGCTTGTACTGCTTGATCCCCATCTCTACACGCCCTCGAACAGCTCGATCTTGTCCCCCGGAGCCAGGGTGACGATGGCCTTCTTCCAATCTGGCCTCGGCACTCGCCTCCGGCCCCAGCGGCGCTCGCGGCCCTTCACGATCATCACGTTGACGGCCAACACCTGCACATCGAAGACCTTCTCCACCGCCTCCTTGATCTGGGTCTTGTTGGCCCCCTTGGCCACCCGGAAGGCGTACTTGTGTTCGGCCATCAGATAGGTGCCCTTCTCGGTCACCAGGGGCTGCCGAATCACCTCGTAGGGATGGATCGCCTTGGGCATCCTAGCTCACCCCAGCTTTCATCCCCCGACGGGGGCGGGCGCCGCTCGCTGGCGCCGGCTTCGCCCCCACCACCACCCGCCCCGCCTGCGGCGGGCGCTCGCCGCCCCAAAGAGCCTCGCACCGGCGCACCGCGGCCACCGTCATCACCAAGTCACGATGGGTCAGCATGTCCACCACGTTCAAGTAGGCAGCGGGCAGAGCCTTCGTCCTCGGCAGGTTGCGGGCACTCGCCTGCACGTTGCCATCGGGCTCCCCGGTGACGACCAGCGCCGACCGCTCGATGCCCAGGCTGGTCAGCAGCCCCACGATATCTTTGGTGTGCGGCTTCTCCAGAGCCAGCTCATCGATCACCACCAGTTGCCCGTCGGCTACTTTGCCCGAGAGCACCGACCGGATGGCCAGTCGCTTCATGCGCTTGGGCAGCGCCTGGCGGTAGCTGCGCGGCTTGGGCCCGAAGGCAACGCCGCCCCCCCGCCGATGAGGAGCACGAGCCGAGCCTTGGCGCGCCCGGCCGCTCCCCTTCTGGGTGCGAACCTTGGCAGTGCTGCCGTGCACCTCGCCCCGCGTCCTGGTGTCGGCGCTGCCAGCGCGAAGGTTGGCTCGCTGGGCCAGAAACGCCTGATGGATCACCGCCAGGTTCGGCTTGATGCCAAAGACCTGATCGTCCACCTCGATGGGCTTCAGCTTCGCCCCTTGGAGGTTACGCACAGGCAGCTTCACGACTCCTCGCCCTTCGCTTCGTCGGCCTCCGGCTGTTCAGCCACTGGCTCCTCCACTGTTGGCTCCTCAGCCGTCGGTTTCTCCGCTGTCAGCTCCTCCGCTTTCGGTTCCTCGGCCCTTGGCTGCTCCGCTTTCGGCTCCTCCGGCTTCGGCTCTTCGGCCTTTGGTTCCCGGGCCTTTGGCCTCTCGGCCTTCCTCTTAGTGGCCTGCTTCCGGGCCAGGCGGATGCGCAGAAGGCCGTTCTTGGCCCCGGGGACGGCCCCTTTCACCAAGATCACGCCCCGGGCCGGATTGGACTCCACCACCTCCAGGTTGCGCACAGTCACCTGCTCGGCGCCCATGTGGCCGGCCATATGCTGCCCCTTGAGCACCCGTCCGGGGCTGGTGCCAGCCCCGATCGAGCCGGGGGCGCGATGGCGGTCGGACTGGCCGTGAGTCTTGGGGCCGCCCCTGAAGCCGTAGCGCTTCACCACACCAGCAAAACCACGCCCCTTGGATACGCCGCTCACGTTCACCAAGTCGCCGGGCTCGAATAGCTCAGCCCCCACTCGCTGCCCCACCTGCCACTGGCTGACATCCTCCACCCGAAACTCCCTCAGGTGGCGGAAGGAGCCCAGGCCCTGGAAGTGGCCCTTCATGGGCTGGTTGACGTGCCTGCGCACGCCGAAGCCCAACTGGACAGCCTCGTAGCCATCGCGATCCCTGGTCTTCACCTGAAGGACGGTGCAGGGCCCAGCCTCGATCACCGTCACCGGCACCACCGTGCCGTCGCGGTCGAACACCTGAAGGGTGCCCAGCTTGCGTCCCAGAAGCCCTTCGATCATGGCTACAGTTTGATCTCGATGTCCACGCCCGATGGCAGTTGCAGACGCATCAGAGCGTCCACCGTCTTGGACGTGGGCTCCAGAATGTCGATTAGCCGTTTATGAGTGCGAATCTCGAACTGCTCCCGCGAGTCCTTATCGATGTGGGGGGAGCGGATCACGCAGAACTTCTTGATCTCGGTGGGCAGAGGCACAGGGCCGGCCACCGCCGCCCCCGTCCTCTCCGCCGCCTCGGCGATGAGCACGGCCGATTGGTCGAGGATGCGGTGGTCGTAGGCCTTCAGGCGAATGCGGATCCTCTGTCTAGGCATGGCCTACCTTCTCTGCCTCATCTTCTCACGAACCCTCTTACCCGACCCCTGATACCCTCGGCCACCGAAGGCGGCACCTCCTGATAGTGGTCGAACTCCATAGTGTAGGTGGCCCGCCCCTGAGTCAGGGAGCGCAAGTCTGTAGCATACCCGAAAGTCTCCGCCAGGGGAATAAGAGCGCGCACCATCCGCATGTGGCCCCGCTGGTCGACCATGGTCACGTGGCCGCGACGGGAGTTGACGTCTGACAGCACGTCGCCGAAGAACTGCTCGGGCGCGGCTACCTCCACCCCCATGATCGGCTCCAGCAAGATAGGCCCGGCCCGCGATAGGGCCTCCCGCACTGCCATGGAGCCGGCCATGCGGAAGGCCAACTCCGAGGAGTCCACCGGATGGTAGCTGCCATCCACCAGCGTCACTTCCACATCGACCACCGGGTAGCTGGCCAGAACGCCCGTCTCCAGCGCCTCCTTCACCCCCTGCTCCACCGGCGGGATGAACTCGCGGGGGATGGCCGCGCCCACGATCTTGCCCACAAACTGGAAGCCGGCGCCCCGCTCGCGGGGGGCCACCCTCAGCTCCACCACTCCGTACTGGCCATGACCGCCCGTCTGCCGGATGAACCGACCCTCGGCCTCAGCCGGGCGGGTGATGGCCTCCTTATAGGCCACCTCTGGCTTCCCCACGCTGGCCTCCACCCGATACTCCTTCAGCATGCGGTCGACGATGATCTCCAGGTGGAGCTCTCCCATACCCGAGATGATCATCTGGCCCGTCTCGGAGTCGTAGCGCGTACGGAAGGTGGGGTCCTCCTCCGATAGGCGGGTCAGCGTTTCGCTCATGCGGTCCTGGTCTTCTTTGGTTCGGGGCTCGATGGCTACGGAGATGACGGGCTCGGGGAACTTGATGGGCTCGAGGATGATGGGGTGAATCTTGTCGCAGAGGGTGTCGCCGGTGAAGGTGTTCTTGAGGCCGACGGCCGCTACAATGGCGCCCGCATACGTCTCTTGAATGTCCTGTCGATGCTGGGCGTGCATCTGGAGCAGGCGACCGATGCGCTCCCGCTCGTCGCGGGCGCTATTGTAGACAATAGCGCCCTGAGCGACTTTCCCCGAATAGACCCGGAAGTAGGCCAGACGCCCCACGAAGGGGTCGGCCACGATCTTGAACGACAGGGCGGCGAACGGCTCCTCATCGGACGCGCTTCGTTGCAGGACCTGGCCCGTCTTGGGATGAGTACCCTTGACGGGCGGCACGTCCACCGGGGCCGGCAGATAGTCGACCACCGCATCCAACAGGGGCTGGATCCCCTCGTTGCGCAGGGCGCTGCCGCAGAGGATGGGGGTGGCCACATTAGCCACCGTCGCGCGGCGGATGGCCTTCTTCAGCTCGGTGGCCGTGATCGGTCGCCCCTCCACATAGCTGATAAGGAGCTGGTCGTCCAGCTCGGCCACCGCCTCCACCAGCTCCTCCCGCCGCTTGGCGAACTCCTGCTCATGCTCCTTGGGCACGTCGATCTTCTGGGGGTCTTCGTCCCTATCGGAGGGAAAGACCCAGGCCACCTTCTCCACCAGGTCGATGACCCCCAGGTGTTTGTCCTCCACACCCAAGGGGATCTGGATGGGCAACGGCCGTGCCCCCAGCCTATCGTGGATCATCGTCACCGTTCGCCAGAAGTCGGCCCCCACCCGGTCCAGCTTGTTCACGAAGCAGATGCGGGGGATGTGATAGCGATCGGCCTGACGCCACACCGTCTCCGACTGAGGCTGGACGCCGGCCACGGCGTCGAAGACGACGATGCCCCCGTCGAGCACGCGCAGGCTGCGCTCCACCTCCACCGTGAAGTCAACGTGGCCGGGCGTATCCACGATGTTGATCATGTGCTCCAGCCACTCGCAGGTGGTGGCGGCGGCGGTGATGGTGATCCCCCGCTCCCGTTCCTGCTCCATCCAATCCATCACAGCCGTCCCCTCGTCCACCTCGCCGATCTTGTAGGTGCGGCCGCTGTAGAAAAGGATGCGCTCGGTAACAGTGGTCTTGCCCGCATCTATGTGGGCAATGATCCCGATGTTGCGAACCTTTTCGATGGGCACAGGTCTAGACATCACTCAATCTCAAGAACACAGCGGCCTCAAAGAGGCTAGGCGTTCATGGGTGCGGCGAGGCTACCATCGATAGTGGGCAAAGGCCCTGTTGGCCTCGGCCATGCGGTGTGTGTCGTCGCGGCGCTTGATAGTCACGCCCTGGCCGCTAGCGGCGTCCATCAGCTCGGCCGCTACCCTCTCGGCCATCGGCCTGCCCGTGCGTGCGCGCGCCGCCGCCAGAAGCCAGCGCATGGCCAACGATACCTGCCGTTCTGGCCGCACCTCCAAAGGGATCTGATAGGTGGCACCGCCCACGCGGCGAGGCCGCACCTCCAGGACAGGCATAGCGTTGCGAATCGCCTGCTCGAACACCTCCATCGGGCTGCGGCGGGCCCGCTGCTCGATGATCTCCAGGGCGCCGTACATGACCCGCTCGGCGGTGCTCTTCTTGCCGCTCATCATCAGCTTATTGATAAACATGTGCAGCCAGACGCTATTGTGCTTGGCGTCGGGCGGTGTTCTCCTGCGGACGATCTTGCCTCGCCTGGGCATGACCTGCCTGCCCTACCTCAGTTCCTCGCTGCGCCGCGTGCCGTACTTGCTGCGGCTCCGCTTCCGCCCCACCACCCCCTGGGAGTCAAGCGCCCCCCGGATGATGTGATAGCGCACCCCCGGCAGGTCCTTCACGCGGCCCCCGCGGATGAGAACCACCGAGTGCTCCTGGAGGGTGTGCCCCTCACCGGGGATGTAGGCCGTAACCTCTATCCCGTTGGTCAGACGCACTCGCGCTACCTTGCGCAGGGCGGAGTTGGGCTTCTTGGGGGTTACCGTCCTCACCTGCACGCACACACCCCGCTTCTGCGGCGACCCCTGGCCGCGCGTCACGCTGTTTCTGAGCCCGTTGAAGACGAAGCGCAGAGCGGGCGCCTTGGTCTTCCTGACCAGTTTCTTGCGCCCTCTCCGCACCAACTGACTTATGGTGGGCAAATCCTACCCCCTCCAGACACAAGCAAAGAGGCCGAAAGCCTTATTTCTGAGCCAGTACGGCGGGGGAGACTCGGCCTCCAACTAGCCGCCGACCGTTGTCACTTTAGGGTCTTTCGACCTGTACGTATCGCGAATATACGTAAGGAACGCCAGACGCCAAAAAATTACTATATCAGAGTAAACCCCCCAAGTCAAGATCAATCACACCCCCATAGCTGTGCAGCCCGCTTACCCACAGGTTCACGGCGAAATAGGTGAACAGCACCGCCAGAAAGCCCACGATCAGCAGCACCGCCGAGCGCATGCCCCGCCAGCGCCGCAGGCCGCGCATGTGTAGGTAACCAAGGAGCTTACCCCGATGCCGGGCTGGGCGACCCGCAGCAAGCCCCCGCCAGAACCTGCCCTGAGCCTGCCGAAGGGCCATGGGCCGCTGGCTCCTGGCGGCGACAGCAGGCCGCCGCCACGACCCGACCACCCACCAGTCGCTCGTACACGGCCTCCACCTGCTGGGTGATGTTGGCCCAGCCATAGCTCTCGGCGACGGCGCGGGCGCTCAGCCCCAGATTGCGACGCAGCTCCTCGTTCTCCAACAGAAGCTCCAGCCGCTCGGCGAAGGGTTCGGGGCAGCGCCAGGGAATGAGGTAGCCCGTCTCGCTATCGCGCACCGTCCCCTGGAGGCCCCCCACCCGCGAGGCCACCACCGGCGTGCCGCAGGCCATCGCCTCCAGGGCCACCAGGCCAAAGCTCTCGTAGTACGAGGGCACCACACACACGTCGGCCGCATTGTAGTAGAGGGGGAGCATCTCGTGGTCAACCGCATCCAGGAAGGCCACCCGCCCGCCGATCCCTATCTCCTGGGCCAGCCGCTCCAGCTCCGCCTTCTCGGCCTGAGCCGATTCGTCGCCGCCCACGATCACCAGGCAGAAGTGGATGTCCTCGCTCAGTTGGGCCGCCGCCCGCAGGAGGATGTCGATGCCCTTCAGCGGCTCGATCCGGCCCACGAACAGAACGATCGGCTCGTCGCGCAAGCCCAGCCGCCGCCGCACCTCTCCCTTGTCCAGCGGTCGGAAGGCGTCCAGATCGACCCCACACGGCACCACCTCGACCTGGTCGGCGGGGACGGCGTACAGCCGCTGGAGCAGCTCCCTCTCGTCCTGGCTGGCGCAGATCACGCGGTCGGCACCGTGGGCGATCTCCCTCTCGCCCTCGATGCGCTGAAGGGGTTCGTGCTCGCTGATGAGAGCCCGATTCTTCGCCTCACCCAGGGAGTGGAACATGACGATGTGCGGCACCCGCCACTGTCCCTGAAGCATCTGCCCTACCCAGCCGGAGAGCCAGTAGTGACTATGGACAAGGTCGTAACCCTCCCCATTTCCCTCGCGGAAGGCCAGCACCCCTCGCCCGAACTCCGGCAGCAGATGATACACCTGCTCCTTGCCAACCGGCCCCTCCGGCCCAGCGGCAACCTGGATCACCCGAACGTTGGCATCCCAGGACACCACGCCCGCGCTGTCGGGGTCCTGGCGCCGAGTGAAGATGTCCACCTGGTGACCCCGCCGGCCCAACTGCCGGGCCAGCTCCCGCACGTAGATGTTCATGCCCCCTGCCTCGCGGCTGCCGGGGCGGGCCAGAGGAGAGGTGTGGACGCTGAGAAAGGCGATGCGATACATGCCTATGATCTACGTCTGATAGCGCAACGATAGACTTCCAGGTCCTTGCCGCCCAGGTCGTACTTGTAGGCCTCGGCGCCCCGCAGAAAGTCGAAGCAGCGCTTCCCCTCCTCGATCGCCTGCTGGAGGGCGAGAGCCTTGGACAGAAGGCCCACCGCCAGCGGCGATAGGGCGGGGTCGTAGCCGCTATTGTACAGCAGGAGCTCATCGCCGCTATCGAAGCACAGCACCGACGCTGCCCGCACGCCGTTCACCTCCAGGCAGAACAGCCTGACGAGGCCTTGCTCGGTCAGATTCAGGGCCATCCGCCGAAAGAAGCGAGCCATCCGCTCGGTCATGAATAGGGCCTTCTCGTGGCGGCTGGCGGCGTGCTGTCGCAGGAAATCATCGAGATGGGACTCCACCTCCGGCACGAGCTGGCAGGCATGGAACAGCACATCGCCGCTCCGGAACAGCCGCCGCATCTTGCGCCGCAGCTCGTGGCGATCCTTGCGGTCGAGGCCGCCCACATACTCCTCCCAACTGGCGGGCAGGACTACGCGCGGGCACACGTCCTCCACCTCGATGGTCAGGTTGTAGCCCAGGCGCTCGGCCAGCCGAGGCAGAACAGCCAGGGTAGGTGAGTAAGCCGGAACACCCCAGAGCACCAGCTCCCCCCAGGGCTCCTCGCCCAGGGCGTGGAGGACAGCATCCAAGACGCCCTCCTCCCTGCCCTCCAGGGCCACCACGTCCATGTAGTCACATACGTTGGTATCGCCGGCCAGGAGCAAGCGATCTCCTTCCCTCAACAGGGGGGCGACGCCCACCAGGCGGCCCTCGTCCCGCACCCCCAGGAGGAGAAGCTCGCGCCCGTCCTGGAACTCGTCCCACCAGGTCTTGAGCCAGAGGGGGGCGCAGAACACAGCCTTGCCGCCGCTGGGGGGCAGGAGGGACTGCCAGGGCCCCTCTAGAGAGGCCAGCCCCTCGCGGGCGACGCTATAGGCCATGGCTCACTTCCCTTGCACCAGGGCGAGCAACTCGGAGCGGCCGATGGCACCCTTGCGGAAGGGGCCGCGCACGGCCAACGTCACCACCCGACTGCCTGGCTTGCGAGCGCCCCGCATGCTCAGGCAGAAATGCTCAGCCTCCAGGACGACCCCCACGCCATCAGGATCGAGGGCCTCCAGGATGCTATCGGCCACCTGGCGGGTCAGGCGCTCCTGCACTTGCGGTCTCCTGGCCAGGATATCCAGCGCCCGGGCGATCTTGCTGATGCCCACCAGGCGACCGTTGGGTATGTAGCCGACGTGAGCCACGCCGTAGAACGGGAGGAAGTGGTGCTCGCACAGGGAGTAGAAAGGGATATCCCTGAGGACAACCATATCCTCTCTCTCCTCCTGGAAGCCGCTGCGCAGCACCTCCACCGGGTCCGAGGAGAGGCCGGAGAAGAGCTCACAGTACATCTCGGCGATGCGGCGGGGCGTCTCGACGAGGCCCTCCCGCTGAGGGTCCTCGCCGATGGCGTCTATGATCTGTCGCACCGCCTCGGAGATCTTGCCCCGATCCACCACGTCCCTTGGCCCTAAGGAAAGTCCGCCCCGACAGAATCGGGGCGGCCGTTGACTAGCAGCTTAGGTCATTGTAGCAAGGCGGCGATCCTGGGGTCAATCGTACGGGGGTAGGGCCAGCCCTAGGCCAGGCCGATGGCCTTTTCCACGGCGGCCAGCTCGGCCGGCACCTCGCGGATGGTGGTGGGGATGGCCATCGCCGTCTCGGGGTCCTTGAGGCCGCTGCCGGTGATGATGCAGACGCTAACCCTGTCCCTCAGGTCCAACCCCTGGCGGCTCATCTTGAACAGGCCGGCCACGGACGCTGCCGAGGCTGGCTCGCCGAAAATCCCCTCCTCCTGAGCCAGCAACCGGTAGGCCTCCAAGATCTCCTCATCGCTGACCGCCTCGATGACGCCGCCGGAGGCGTCGCGCGCCGCCTCCGCCCCCTGCCAGCTAGCCGGATTGCCGATACGAATGGCCGAGGCCACCGTCTGAGGCTTCTCCACCGGCCTCCCCAGGACGATGGGCGCCGCCCCCTCGGCCTGAAAGCCCATCATGCGCGGCCGCTTGCTGGCCCGTCCCTTCTGCTGATACTCCACGAAGCCCCGCCAGTAGGCGGTGATGTTGCCAGCGTTGCCCACCGGGATGAACAGATAGTCGGGGGCGTCGCCCAGATGGTCGACGATCTCGAAGGCGGCCGTCTTCTGACCCTCCAAGCGGTAGGGATTGAGAGAGTTTACCAGGGCGATGGGATACTTGTCGGTGATGGCGCGGGCCAGAGCTAGGGCCTGATCGAAGTTGCCCTCGATGGCCACAATCTGAGCGCCGTGAGCGACCGCCTGAGCCAGCTTACCCTGAGCGATGTTCCCCTTGGACACCAGCACGTAGGCATCGAGGCCACAGTGCGCCGCATAGGCGGCGGCGGCGGCGCTGGTGTTGCCGGTGGAGGCGCAGAGCACGGCCTTGCGACCCTCCTCCAGGGCCTTGGCCACCGCCACCACCATCCCCCGATCTTTGAAGGAGCCCGTAGGGTTGCAGCTCTCCAGCTTGAAGTACAGCGGACCGCAGCCCAGACGAGCCTCCAGCCGCTGCGAGCGCACCAGGGGTGTCTCCCCCTCGCCCATGCAGATAAGGGGGGTGGCCTCCGTCAGGGGCAGATAGTCCCGATAGCGGCGCAGAACCCCCAGGTGATCAGTCGCCGCCCAGCTTGAGGTCACGCTGCTTGATCTCCTTCAGCTCCTGCTCCAGGGCAGTCAACTGGCGCCGCTTCTGGCGCTCCTGGAACTGGCTCAGCTTGCGCAGATAGTCCACCACCTGCTGGCGGTGCTCGCGGATCTGCTGCTGAAAGGCCGCCAGGCGCTCCATCTGCGTCTGGCTCTTGCCCTCGATCAGCTCCAGGGTGCTGGCCTGGTCCTCCGCCCGCTGCCGCTGCTCGTCCGCTATCTGCTCCAGAGCCTTCACCCTATCCTCCAGCCGCTGCCGTTCCATGTGCCAATGATCCTGAACGTCTGTCAGCTCTTGATGCACCACCCGATCCTCAGCCAAGACCGTCACCTGCTCCTGAGTGCGCCTCGCCTGCTCGCCGTAGAGCTGCAAGCGCTCGGAGAGGGCAGCGTCCTGCTTGGCCAGGGTGTCCAGCTCAGTGTGGAGGCGACCTACCTCCTGCTCCAGGCGCTTGACGGCCTCGCTGTGGCGGGCCGTTTTCCCCACCACATCCTCGAGACCCTTATCCAGGTCGGCCACTCGTTTCTCCGCCAGGGAGATGTCGTCCCTGAAACGGCGCCCCCCCTCCTCCATGGCCAGCATGCGGCCTTCGTAGGACTGAACCAGCTTCTCGGCGGTCTCCAGCCGCCGCAGGAAGACGCTGCGTTCCTCCCTCTCTCGCTCCGCCGCGCTCTGCTGATGACGGGTCACCTCCTCGATACGGGCCTGGTTGGCCAGTTGGCGCTCGTGGAGGCGACCCAGTTGCTCCATAGCCTGGCGCATCTCGTCCTGAAGGTGGGGAAAGGCCGTTAGGTAGGAGGCCAGGTTGGAGAAGAGGTCCTCGGCCTTCTGCACGCTCTCCGACAGGTTCCAGATTTGCTTTTGCGCCTGCTCCAACTGCTGTTGCAGCTTGTGGATCTGGGCCTTGGCCTGGCGCACCTCCTCCTCCAGCCAGGGTACGGCATCGGCCGAGACAGGCGTCACCTTCTTGTCCACACTCACCGAGCTCCCCTCTACCCGAGGCGGGTCAGCCTTCCACCCGCAGGAAGTTGCCGATGCGGCTCACCACCGCCAGGTCGGCCACCTCCTTCATCGTGTTCTGTACCGCCTCCTCGCGAGCGACGTGGGTCATCACCACCAGCTCCGCCGTCTGGGCCACCTCATCCGTCTCCTTCTGGATGACCGA